>JAISSG010000087.1 GCA_031273185.1 Treponema sp.
AAATTACCATACAAAAAAATATTGAAAAGATAACGAAATTAATGGAATCTACAGAAGAAAAAGATTTTGATTTAATGATATTGTATGTTAATATAATACTGAAAGAAAATAAGGAACATTCTTTAGATGATGCATATGGTATATTATCATCAATTGAAAAAGAGGGTGTAAATAATTTTGACTGGAATTATTTAATGGCAAAAGTTGATTTCCAAATGGGAATATATGACAAAGGAATAGAATATGTAAAAAAGGCGTTGGAAATAAACACTGCAAATGGTGAAGCAAAAAAATTATTTGATAAAATGAAAAATATGATAAATTATCTTAAATCAAATGATTATAAGAAAGATCAAAAAAGATATAAAACGGGAAATTATTTTTTCTTATAGAAAAAAATATAATAATTTTGTTTTCTGCAAGTGGTAATTCTCAAATAGATCAGTTTACCATTTCCCTCTATTCCCCCGGCCCCAGAGAGCTTGCGGTCTCCTGATCGGTTTTCTGCCAGAACTGGCTGCGGCCAATGCCCAGGCCAATCTCGCCCCGCATCTCCAGCACGTCGGTCCTGTACCGCCTGCCGTCCGCCGCCCGGAATATGATCTTGCACCGGTACATCCTCCCGTCCTCGGGATTAACCACGTGGCCGCCGCTCCACTCGCCCGGCCTGACGAAGGTAAGCCCAAAAATCCAGGGGGTTCCTATGACGGGCATCTGGCTTACCCTGCCGGGCAGGGGGAAGCCCTGGTAGCTGTCCCTGCACCGCACCGCTAGGGAACTGCTGGGGTACTCGGACATGGAAAGGACCTTGCCGTATAGCTTTCCCCCCTCCTGGTAGATATGCCACCCGCCGGTGACCTGGCCGGTTTTTTCGTCAACGCTCAACCAGTAGCCTTCGACAGGGTCTGCGGCAAGGCGGAGACTTCCCGTGACTGCAAAAAAGAGGGCTAAAATGAGGGCCTTTTTCATGGCTGCTGCTCCTCAAGAATTTTTTTTAATTTTATACCACAGGCAAGCGGCAGGGCAATAGTTTTCAGCCGGGATTTTTCCCCGGCCAGCAGCGCCACGTCCCGCTTGGGGCAGCCCAGTGCTTTGGCGAGGAAGGAGGCAAGCTCGGCGTTGGCCTTGCCGTCCTGGGGCGCGGCGGCGACCCGTACCCTCAGCCGCCCGTCCTGCACGCCGGCGAATTCCGTCTTTGAGGCACCGGGAAGGGCCTTTATGGCAACGTGGATCTGGTCGCCGGCGGCGCGGCAATAGTAGCTCATTGCATTGTAGATTATTTTCGGTAATTGCTCTAAAATACAAGGGGGCGATATGGAACTGTCTTTTTTGGGCAGGGGCGCGGGCTTTAACCCCGAAGAGGGTAGCACGGCGGCGTTCTTTGTCGATAACGGGGAACTGTTTCTCATTGATTCAGGCGAAAGCACTTTCCACGCCCTGCTGGACAGGAAAATCCTCGATTCCGTAACCGCGATCAATCTGCTCATAACCCACACCCATTCGGATCACGTCGGCAGCCTTGGCTCGCTCATTCTCTATGCCTTTGCGGTGAAGAAGATGCCCGTCACCATTGTCACCGATGAAAGCATGGTCTTTCTTTCCAGCATCAGGCAATTGCTGAAAATATACGGCCTGACCAGGCAGATGTACCGTTTTGCCGATTCGTCGGTGTTTGACCGCAGGTACTCCCGGTTTAGCAAGATGCGCTACGTCAAAACCAGCCATTGCGACGAGCTTGCAAGCTGCGGGATCCTTTTTGAAACAAAGCAGGGCCTGGTGTTTTACTCGGGTGATATGCGCGATCCCGCCCCTCTCGTCGAAATTATCAAAAGCAGGCGAAAGATAGACAAAATATATATCGATTCCAACAACGATCGCATGGCGAAGATGCACCACATTTCAATCCACCTGTTGCACGGCATTGTTCCCCCCAGGCTTGCAGCGAAGATATATTGCATGCATGTGAACAGCAGGCAGTGCATCGCCGAGGCCGAGGCTTACGGGTTTAATGTTGTTACGGTAGTCAAGGAAAATTAGTTTTTCGGCAGCCATTGCAGCGCCCCGATTTTCCACTCGAATGAATAGCCGTCCCAGCCGCAGCCGGGCAGGGGGCGAAGGCTCATGTTCGCCAGCGCCGCGGCGCGAAAGGAAACGTGCGGCGGGTCGGGCCGGAGATGCCCGTTGCAAGCGGCCTGTACCACCGCCGCGCCGACGACCGGCGGCGAAATGCGGCAGAGCACGGTATCGCCGCTGGCCTCAAAGAAGCTGCCGGGCGGTTCCATGTTCAGGCTTGGCCCGAAAACGGAAAGCGTTGCGCTGCCGGGGGCGACGGGAAGGGCGGCTGTGCCAGGCGGCCCGGCGACGCATTTGCCGCCGCATTGGTTGACGTGCTCCCGCAGGGAGCGGGCCAGGGCTTTCAGTTCCGCGCCCGCAATGGGGCGCTTGGTTACCGCGAGGGGGGCAACCCAGGGGAACGACCAGGCCCCGTGAAGGCCGGCGGCGAACAGCGAGGCGCTCCATGCGTGCAGCAGCCGGCGGGCGTCGCGGTGCGGGACGAGGACGAGCAGCCGCAGGACAGGGCATCGGCTCGTAGCCTGGCTGTCGATGGTTTTCAAAATCGGAATCCCCTGCTAGTATATACTATGAGGGGATAATATGAAATATACGACACAAATGCTGGTAGAACGTTTTACCGGGGTTATTTCCCAATGGCCGGGCGTTGAGTGCATAACCTTAAACGAGGCAGCCCTGGCGGATATCCTGGACCCGTACTTCGCCCTGATACTTGACGTGTTTTTCTCCGCGCCCATCCCCGTCGCGCAGCAGCGATGCCAGGTCTACGGCAGCGACGTGGGAGCTTTTGAAAGCTCCGGCCAGAACGAGAAGGATCGCTTCCTCATCGGCGACATTCCCGTGCGGCTGGAATACAAGAATATCGGGAAAATAGAGGAACTGGTTTCCATCGCCGACACGAACGTCGATTCCCTGTGGCTGATCAAGGATTCGGGGACTTACGGCTTTTACCGGCTGGCGAACGGGGACATTGTATTTTCCAGGGGTGCCTGGATTCACGACATACGAAAACGGCTGGAGAATATTGGAGAGGCATTCTGGCTGGAGACGAGGGGCGCGGCCCAATCAAAAATGGAGCATTTTCTGTCTGATCTGGGGGCCGCCTCCTTCCAGGGGGACGAGTTTCATTACCTTTTGGCGTCGGCGGGTTTTATCAAGACGGCCTGCCTTGTCCTGTTCTGCATTAACAAGCGCTTCGAGCCCTCGCACCGGGCCTATTACAGGCAGGTGCTTGATCTATCCGTTTTGCCCAAGTCGTTTCCCGCGCAACTGGAAAACTTCCTTGGTGCCGAGCCCGGCGCGCCAATGGAAAGAAGGTTCAAGCTGGCAACGCTTATAGCCAAGGGCATTGTCGCGCTGTAAATGATTTTCCGTTGCCGGGCAACTAAATGCCTGCTGCTTGCGCTTTCCGTTCTCATGGCTTCGTGCGGGCCAAAGCCCCGGCAGGTCTCGTTTTCGGTTCCTGGCTCGAATCAGGTTCTGCTGGGCTTGAGCCGAGAGGCTGCGGAAGGGAGGCTGGATTTTTCCAGGCCGAAAAAACTCGAATACGTGTTTGGCTCTCCCCCCCTGGCATCGCCGCCCGCATCCATCGAGATTGGGTATGCGCTGGATGTTCCCGCCGGGGCCGCATTGCCGCAGCCTGTTCTGGAAATTGGGGGTGATTATTGGGCGCTGCCGGGGATCGATTTGGGCAGCGCCTCTGCGGGCGGGGTGTTCCACTACGCCGTTCCCGTTGCCGATCCTGTCCCCCTGCGATTCAGCATATTCATTGGGGGCAGTGTTGACAGGGGCAGTGGTTCGCGTGGCGCCGCTCCCGTCCTGCGGATTCGCTCCGTTGCGTTCAGGGATCGCTGGTTTGGCTTTTGTCGCCTGGGCGACTCATCCGGCGATACCGTGCACCTCAGCCCCTTTGTGTCCCGGCGGGCCGCCGATTCCGCCTGGGTGATAGACATGGGCGCGGTTATGGCATCTGGGTTGCCTGGCGTGCCGGCGGGCCTGTTTCCCGCTGTCTCGGCTGATCTCCCGCCGGGAGAAGGGGCCGTCCTTGACGCTGGCCGCCGCCGTTTTACGGCCTTGCCCCGCCTTGGGCGGCTGAAGGTTCCCCCGCCGCTGCTTGCCCCCGCTGAGGGGACGCTGGCGTTGTCAGGGGATCGCGCCGGGTCTTTCCGCGTTGCTTATGAGCGGGTACCCGGCTTTCCCGATCCGATTGCGGCTGACCCCGGCATGGTGCTTGCCTGGCCGCAGGATCGCTGGCGCGACAGCCGCTACGAGGTGTTCCGCTGGGAAGGCTTTCCCTCCCTGCTGATCTTTGACACTGCCGATTACGCGGTGCAGGATCGGATGCTCAAGCGGCTGGCGTTTTTTGTCGAGAAGGCAGGCTTCCGGGGCAGGCTTGCCCGCGATGGCGAGATTGCCGACCTTCACGGCTGGAACGCCCACGACTACCAAGCCGCCGACCTTGCCCGCTTTTTCCGGGAGGCCCGCAAGGTGAGCTTCCCGCTGCTTGCCGAGGAGAGGGAGCTTGAGCGCATGCTGTTAAGCGCGGGCATTGTCCGCGAATCAGGCGGCGGCATACAGGCCGGGGAGGGGGGGATTGTCTCGGTGTCGAGGGAATCGGACGAATACGTTCGCCATCGCTTCATGGCCCCCGAGGGCTTCCACGGCCTGTTCTTTATCGACGATGATTTCCGCGACTTCAGCCGCCGTCGCTGGCAGCAGCTTGCGGCAGCGCCGAGGCGGTTTATAATTTCATATTTCGGCTTTCAGCAATACGATACATCCGACGAGTATCTGGTGATCAACGAATTCATGGCGCACGTTTTGCAGCAGCAGGTTTCCCAGGCAGGCCATTACTTTGGAACCCAACTGCCGTCGCGGCTTGAGGATTCGGAGCGGCGGCGCTGGGACCTTCCCCAAAAGGATCAGGCGACCGGCTCGTGGCCTGTTCTTGCGGCGGCGTTTGCCCGCGAGGCGCAGGCCTTTTCCGACTATGTGGGCGAGCGCTGGGGCCTGGCCGCCGGCAGGGTGAGCCTGGTAACGGTCAGCCAACCCTAGCTATGCTTGCCGACGCCCACTGCCACCCGTTTGACCTGGCGGCCTGCTTCCCTGCCGCCGAAGGCGAGCGGCGGCGGCTTGGGGTTGTCTGCGCCGCCAGTGCCACTACCATGGAAGAATTTGAATACTGCGAGGAACTTTCGCGGCAGGCAGGGGAACAGGCCCCGCTCTTGCCCTGCTTTGCCGTGCATCCGCAATTACCAATGAGCAGTGAGCAATTAGCAATGAGCAATGGACTAAAAGTTCTGGATGTGCTGGCGGGGCAGGGGCGGCTGACGGCGGTGGGGGAGACGGGGTTTGATCTGTACAATGCGGCGTTTCGGGAAACCGAGGCAGTTCAGGACGAATTGTTTGCCGCACATCTTGAGGCGGCGTTGTGTTACGATCTGCCGCTGGTGATCCATGTGCGCCGTGCCATGCATAAGATTTTTGCCCATGCCCCGGCGCTGAAGAGGTGCAGGGCGGTTGTTTTTCATTCCTGGCCCGGCACGGCGGGGGAGGGGGATGCCTTGCTCAGGCGGGGTATCAACGCCTTTTTTTCGTTCGGTACAACCATCATGCTTAACCACCGCGAGGCGATGCGTTGTTGTGCCGCCTTTCCCGCCAGCCGCCTGCTTGCCGAGACCGATGCGCCGTTTCAGCCCCTGCGAGGCAGGGAATTTTCCAGCTACGCCGACCTTGTTGCCGTGCTGGAGACAATGGCATCCCTGCGGCGAGAGGCCGGGAGCGAGGGCTTAACTGTCGCGGAAATGGAAAATGTTATTGAAAGGAATTTTCGCGCCGCATTTGGCGTGTAAAGGTGCGGGGGTATTTAGCTAGTTTCAAATAATTCCGGCATTTTTTCCCGCATGAATGTTTTGATGTCTGTGGCAAAGTGCAAAGCCCTGACCATATCCTCTTCTATTATTTCCATAGTAACCGGGGTAGCGGGGCTGTACTCCATACTCGGTCAAGATTATGCATTGCTGTTTTATCTGCCCAAAGTCCGGGTTTGCCGTTTCACAGAGGGCGACCAGTTTTGCCAAATCATGAATGTAAGGCGGTTCTTGTCCCTGTGAAACAAGAAAAGCCTTGAGGTATTTCTCGGCAAATTGCTGGCAGTGATAACAGACTATTTCATGCGGTGTAGGTCGCATGGTTTTTGCGGTATGTTCCGCCAAAGCCAAGTCCCTGTCAGCAAATGCAATCCACTGTCGTGCTTCTGCCTCATGCGGCATAGATCAATATCCCTTCCCTGGCGATTTTTCGCTCAAGCGTCGGGGCGGCCTTTCGCTCCAGGTACCGGCTTCTTTTTATCACCAGCAAATCAAGGGGCATTGACTGGTGTTCGCCTATCGCAAGCCGTATCTTGATTGCGGCCTCTATGTCACGCAGTTGCACTTCGTCTTTGAGTACGACAAATAGATCAAGGTCGGAATCTTTATGGGGAGTGCCGTAAGCGTAGGAACCGAAAAGGTAGATTTGTTCCACTGGAACGGCATTGATGATGAGTTCCTTGAGTTTGTCCAGTTCTGCCCGAACTGCCGTATCCATCATGCTAGCACTATAATGCGATTCAGGCGGAAACGCAAGCGGAGGCGCAGAGGGAACGGAGGCACTAAGGTACGGAGGGAAGAACAAAGAGCAGTAACAAAAGAGCAAAGAGCAGTGAGAAAAGAGCAAAGTTAAGAGGGGAAGGTGCATCTCCTGCTTTGCTCTCTGCTCTCTGCTTTTTGCTCTTTGCTCTTTGCTCTTTGCTCCCTGCTCTTTGTTATTTGTTCATTGTCTCGTCCAGCTATTGCCACTTCTGGTGTAAGTTCCCTCCATTCGACCCTGTGCGTTGTAAAAAGTATCAAAACCATTAGCAAAAGCAGGAATATACCTTCCATCATATTGATGCCCTAAAGCAACGTTTGCGCCAATGGTGATGCTGGTAAGCCGGTTATCCCAAAATGCCCAACCCCCAATGGTAATCACGCTGTTGGGGATGGTGACGCTGGTGAGATGGTTTTTAGCAAATGCGCTACGCTCAATGGTAGTAACACTGTTGGGAATGGTAATATTGGCGAGCTGATTACCCGCAAATGTACGATTCCCAATGGTGGTCACGCTGTTGGGGATGGTGACACTAGTGAGGTTTTTCCCCCAAAATGCCCCTTCTCCAATATGGGAGACGGGTAATTGTCGTATTTTTGGCGGTATTCTGACATTCCAGTTCGATCCCGTATATCTAGTAATCTCCACCGATTTGCCTCCATCCAAAGGCTGTGCATTAAAACTGTTTTCAGGCTCGTTTTGCTGGACGCAGGCGCACAAAGCTGCTGTCAACATTGCAACGATCCATAGCAACCGTTTTCTGTCCATCATAAAAACTCCTTAATTATCTGCATATGGAATGCAAGAAAACCCAAATATTAGCTTTTATGAATAACATATTATTCTATTTGACAATATGTCAAGTACCAAAAAGCAATTATTCTATTCTTAAAGGCTAAAAGATGGCGAATATTAGGGAAGTGCTGGCGAATAACCTGAAAAAACACCGTCGTAAATACGGTTTTTCGCAGGATAAATTGGCTGAATTGGCCGGTATTTCCTCGCAATACCTGGCTACTGTTGAAACCCGCCGTAAATTCCCAACACCCGAAGTGCTCGATCGCCTTGCGGATGCCTTGGGCATTGAAACCCATGAACTTTTTGCATTTGACCCAACCCCTCAAAATGAACTGGAAAAGCTAAGAAAAGACATTACAGGAGAAGTAGTAAAAACAATAAAACGATTATTCGCAGAAGAGAGTAAAAAAACCTCTCACAGAGGCACATCGGATCTTCGATCCGCGGCACGGAGGGAAGAGGGGAATGGGGAGTAGGTTTTAGGGAGTGGGGGATAGAGATTGCCGTGAGCAAATGTACTGCTTATGCTGAACTTGCCGTTTTTGAGGCAAGCATATAAGGTGTGTCAGGAACCGGCATTTCGTGTCCGCCAGTATTCCTGTCTTTTGATATATGCAGCATGCAATTTTTCT
>JAISSG010000161.1 GCA_031273185.1 Treponema sp.
GCTCTTTTCTTAAAGTCAATACTGTATGCCATATTATATTTATCGGTTTCTACTCCAGAATATTAACTTATTTTACTATATTTCACAATAAATCTTGGTCAAAATGTTGCTTAGCGTGACTTTTCCTCCAATGGAAAGGCGCGTGATCTTTCCCGCCCGCTTGGCGACGCGTACCGTAATTGTTCCGCCCGGCTGCTCCAAATCGATTTCCAGTTCCGCGTCTGCGGCGTTCCGCGCCGCCCAGGCTCCCAGCGCGGCGGAGCCTGAGCCGCAGCTTGATTCGGCGACCAGCGCGTCCAGTTCCCGCGTCCACACAAAGGGCCGCATAAAGCGTTTGCGCGAATCATAGAACATCACGCCCAGCGCGCCGGAAGGACGCTTCCCCTCCGCAAGGCTGCCTTCGCCAAGTTTGCCGATTATCGAGCGGGCAACGCGCTCATCCGGCTGGATGTTTTCCGCGATGGCATGGGTGATGCCCTCGAATTCGTACACGGGGCAGCGCCGCCCCTCCAGGCTGACGCTCGTTTGGGCAAGCGGCGGGGGCATTTCGATCTCGGCGGTTCCGGCCTCCGTGTCGATATGCACGGGCAGGGGCCGGGTCACGCCGCTGGTTTCAATCATCAGGCTGTGCCTGCCGGAAAGCCCGGTTCTCGCCGCGACCAGCAGCCCAAAGCCCCTGCTCGCGTTTCCGCAGAACTCGCCGCCGGCCATTTCCAGCCGCCACAGGCCGCCGGGCTTCGAGGGTGGCAGCGCAAAGCCCACCTGCTCCGCTTTCAGGCCGGGGTCCGCCAGCAGCGCCCTTGCCGCCGCCGCCCGATCCATGCCGCCAGGCAGGCCCAGCACAAAAATCGTTATGTTGCCAGCCGGGTCTGCGCGGACGATGTCCATTTCCATGGAGCCAAGTTTACATTTTGCCGGAAATTCGGTAAAGTGGCATAGCCTCTTGTGTCGAATCGAAAGTTCGACGCAAGAGGCTCGAAATCTTGACTTTAGGAGGAACAAATTGAGAAAAAGTGTGACCGCGCTGGTATGCGCGCTGGTGGCGGCGGGATTGTTTTTTTCCTGCCAAAAAAGGGAAACCGTTGTGGCGGATAATTCCCTGCAAAGCATCATGGACAAGGGCAGGCTGGTCATGGGGCTGGACGATTCCTTCCCGCCCATGGGCTTCCGCAACATGAACAACGAGATCGTCGGCTACGATGTTGATTTAGCCAAAGAGGTGGCACGGCGGATGGGCGTCGAGCTGGTTCTCCAGCCAATCGACTGGGCGGCGAAGGAGAATGAGCTCAACACCAGCCAGATTGACTGCATCTGGAACGGCTTTACCATCACCGAGGAGCGCAGGCAGAACGTCCTGTTCTCTCCGCCCTACCTGAGAAACGCCCAGGTTATCGTCGTTAAGGGCAATTCGCCGGTGAACTCCCTGGGGGATCTGGCCGGCAGGCCCATCGGAACCCAGGCCGGCTCTTCCTCGATTGACGCAATCGACAATGCCCCGGAATTCAAGGCAAGCGTCAGGGAAGTGATTGAGTACAGGGATTTCCTCACCGCCCTGATGGACCTTGACGTGGGCGGAATCGACGCGGTGGTAATTGATCTGGTTGTGGCAAACGACAACATCAACCGCTCTGGAAGGGATTTTCGTATTTTGAGCGACAGGCTGGACGAGGAAGAATTCGGCATAGGCTTCCGCATGGGCGACAGGACCCTGTGCGGCAAGGTGTGGGAAACGCTCCTCGGCATGGCAAGCGACGGCACGGTCGCCGCGATAACCACCCAATGGATGGGCGCTAACATTTCTGTTATCGGCGAATAAGTTTCCGCGATGATCCGCCTGTTAAGCGCAATGCTCCAGGGGGCACTGGTATCGCTTGAGGTGTTCAGCCTTACCCTGATATTCTCGATGCCCCTTGCCCTGCTTGTCGCTTTCGGGCGGATGTCGCGTAACATTGTTGTCCGTTCTATTGTAAAATTTTATTTGCTGATCATGCGCGGAACGCCGCTGATGCTCCAGCTTATCTTTATCTATTTTGCCCCCAAGTACCTCTACGCTTTTTTACTCGGCAGCCTGTCGGGGGCAATTACCTCGCCCGGTTTTTGGGCAGTGCTGAGGGCGATTCTCTCGTACAACCGCTTTACCGCGACGATTATTGCCTTTACGCTTAATTACGCCGCCTACTTTGCCGAGATATACCGGGGGGGGATCGAATCCATCTCGCGGGGGCAGTACGAGGCGGCGAAAGTGCTGGGCTTTACCGGCTCGCAGACCTTTGGCAGGATCATCCTGCCCCAGGTGGTCAAGCGCATACTCCCCGCCACGGGAAACGAGGTGATCACCCTGGTGAAGGATACCGCGCTTGCCCAGGTCATTGGCGTTGCTGAGCTGTTCAAGGCGGCGCACACCGCCGCGGCCAGGGATTTTTCCACTATGCCGATTTTTATGGCGGGCCTTTTTTACCTGGCGATGAACTGGGTTGTCACCGTGGTGTTTACCCGCTGCGAGAAAAGGCTGTCGTACTATGCCTGACGATATTATCGATGAAATCATCCGGGTAGAGGGCGTTCGCAAATCGTTTGGCAGGCTTGAAGTCCTCAAGGATGTTTCCTTTACGGTGAACCGTGGCGAGGTGGTTGCCGTTATCGGGCCATCGGGTTCGGGCAAGTCAACCCTGCTCCGTTGCATCACCCACCTTGAACTGGTGGACGGGGGAACCATCAGCCTTGACGGCAGGGACATGGTGAGGGACGGCGTGTATGCCCACGCCCACATCCTGCGCGAGATATGCCTGAAAATGGGGCTGGTGTTCCAGAACTTCAACCTGTTTCCCCATTTTTCCGTTGAGCGGAACATCACCGAGGCGCAGGTGCATGTGCTTCGCCGGGAAAAGGGCGACGCGGTGCGGCGGGCCGGGGCGCTGCTGGAAAAAATGGGGCTTTCCGACAAGGCGCGTTCCTATCCCTTCGAGCTTTCCGGCGGCCAGCAGCAACGGGTCTCCATAGCCCGCGCCCTTGCCCTTGACCCCGAGGTGCTGTTTTTCGACGAGCCGACCAGCGCCCTTGACCCCGAACTGACCGGGGACATTCTTAAAGCCATCCGCGATCTTGCCGCCGAAAAAATGACGATGGTGATTGTAACCCACGAAATCCCCTTTGCCCGCGAGGTTGCCGACCGGGTGCTGTTCATGGATTCCGGCGCTTTTATCGAGGAAGGCCCTGCCGCCGATCTTATCGACAACCCCCAGCTTGATCGAACCAAGGCCTTTCTCGCCAGGCTTTCCCGTTTTCAGGAAACGGCATTGCAAGAAACGGTATTACAATAAAAGGTATTAGGCGAAAAAACGACACAAAATAGATTTCCCTCTTTCCATTCCAAATGCCATATATTTCGTGCCGGGCAAATGAGCCTGGGCCTGTCCGAAAATTCAGCATGGCCTGGCCCGGAGACCTATTTGAAAATCAGGCATTTGGACTTTACCCACTCTGGTAGACAGAAAGGTAAGCGTGGAATACAACAGAAGGAGAAGGCAGGGATGAAAAAGGGTGGTGATCTAAAAAGTATGATGAAGGTCAAACGAAACCATAATTGATGTAAAAGAAAGCCATTGAAAATGCTTTCCAATGGTTGAATTGCTTCTTCGAAAAACAACACGTCTTTCT
>JAISSG010000165.1 GCA_031273185.1 Treponema sp.
ATACCTTTGCAATTTCCCCCAAGTCCGCCCAAAAACCCCCCCCCCCCCCCCCAATAAAAACAACAAGGGCTGTCCGGAAAGCTTGCTTTCCGGACAGCCCCGTGCTGGTTTGCGCAACCCGCTAACTTGTTTTTCCCAAGCTAACGCCGATGGTGCAAGCCCCCTTGCAAAAACCGTTTTTGCAAGGGGCTCCGGCTACCATTGGTCCGAAGCTATTTGGATGCCTGTCTCGCCGGGTTGGAAACCGCCATCTTTGTAAAATACCTCGATATAAACTCCGCCGGAACCCACTGGGACACTGGTAGTTCGATATGTATCAGTGGAACCTACCCTCTCAAGAGTTCTTAGCGTTGTGAAGAAGTCCCCCCGGGTATATTTGCCCTGAGCATCCAACTGATCTAGCCCCGTTGCGTACCGTATAATAATTTCGGCTTTATCCACCCTGGATGAAGCTGAACCCACGTGCTGTACAAAGGGATTAGAAGTGTTCCTATCCTCTATCGTAACACCCATCCCACCACTTAGAACCGAATCGCTGGATGTCGCTGTCCAACCCGTTGCCGGAGCATCAACCATAGATATTACACCATTGTCGCTTACTCGAGCCATGTAGCCCCAGCATCCGGGCTTGTTATCAATACCTGGATCAAGGAACCAACTTCCAATAATCCCAACATCGGCCTTGGTAATACTCTTGACCGAAACATAGTTGTTGCCTAAAGTTTGATGTTGGCGATCAGTTTTCGTCCGTGAAATTTCGACAACCTCGGTGTCCTTCCACAGTTTACCCACATGCCTGGCGGTATACCCACTCTTTGGGTTGATGCGAACGCCAAGTTCATAGGCGAACGCACGGTCGTTGATACCCGTCGGTAGTGGCGGCGCATCGCTTACTACCAGTTGGATAGGAAGATCCACGATGTATTGGGCGGTCTCTACAACATTGCTGTAGATAGTTTCCCCAAAGCCTGTTACCAGTTTGTACACGTAATTTTTCCGCCCCTCGGGCTTCTCGGTAACGCCGTAGAAATAATTTTGGCTGTCGCCTGTCAGGGTGATGCCGTCAGTAATTTCATTCCAGTTGGCGGGATAATTGCCGTTGCGTTTTTCCTCAGCCCGGTAGAGGCGGTAGTCCGTAGCCCAGTTTCTGGGGTTCCAATAGATATGTATACCCAGGTAGTCCTCTGTCTCGTCATCCCAGCCAAGGGCATCAGCGGTAAGCTTGATAGAAACTGGGCTACCAACAGCCGCGGATATTGTCGGAAGGGACATGCCGCCGGTACTGTTTACCGCAACGACCATATAATAAATGGAAACATCGTCCCGGGGACGGTTATTATCGATCAACCCCGCCCAACCAAAAGGAGCAGGAGGAGTAGAACCCACACTGGTACCATAGGAATATATGATACCTCTTGAGGTAATATCCTCCCAGGCTTGGTACGCAATGGTGTTTGGAGGAATAGTGGAGCCAAACGTACTCGTGTTATTGGTCAAAACCCGGTAGACCTTATAGGAAGCCGCCCCGGGCACGACAGGCCAGCCCACTTCAATTTCCCCCGTAGGTCTTGGTCTCCCAATAACACCAGCGGGCGCAGCGGGCCCTGCCGCAGCAAACGTTTCGATTACGCGGGCAGGCTCGCTGTCAAGGTAATAGTAGGGATCATCGCCTGCTGGCACTCCTTTCTGCTTTGCGACAACTTCAACCGCGGTTTTACCGTAGATAAGGGGTATGGTATAAGCGGCCGTTCTCTGCTCAGTATCTATACTACCACTCGCGGTGATATACGCCCTAAAACGCATAGAGGCAGGCCCCGTATCGTTGGCGATACCGTAGGCGACAAGATAATCGACCCCCGGTACGGCCGTCCATGTCACCTGGACAATATCACTGGTGCTGTAATCGGCTGGATCATACACAGTGCTTTTGCGCAGGCTTAAACCGGTGGGCTTTGCCAGCTGCCGGCCTGCCGGAAGGAGGGCGTTCGAGCCGCCGGTGGGGAAAGAAACGCTGTTGCTGTCCTTATAGCTGTTCTGGAGAATTATCCAGTCAGTATTACCTATCGAGCCAGGAGCCCAGCTAGAATCCGCCGAATTGCTTGACCATCTAGAGACCGCCACTACCCGATAGGTATAATTCGTGCCTGTCCTGAATTCGTTGGCATAGCTGATCAGATCGTCATAGTACAAATCACCATTGCCTGGGGTAGTAATTGGAGCTGTTAGTGAAGAAGGACTAATAGAGACGAAGTCGGCAGTTTTTCTGGCCACAAGCGTCACAGTAGTCGGCCCGTTACCCACGGCGGCCTTGCGGTACACCAGGTACCCGGACGCGTTAGGAACCGCGTCCCATGCCACGCGGATAAAGCCGGTCGGGCCGTAAGCGTAAGCCCTTACGCTATCCGGCGGGGGCAGAATTTCCATCCCTTTGTATTCCGTCGAGTAGCTTCTGACGGTCTGGGTCGCATTATCGCACCCGGTAAAAACCATGGCCATAACCATCATAGCACCTAAGCCAATAAGAAAAGCCTTCTTCATTTTGTTTTTCCCTTTATTAAGAAAAATCACCCCGATATACGTCAGGGTGTCCTTTGAGACGCATAAATAATAGCACAATCATATTAATTTATCAACATAATTTCGGGAAATTTAAAAAAACCGGGCCTTTCCGCCCCAATGGATTACAATTTGTCGCCAGGCATATAATTAAAAGGCATCCTGGCGCAAAAAAATCTTGACTTTTCCGCAAAACGATGCATAATAGTCGCATGAGGCGGTCCCGCGCAACCCGCATCCTCGGCGACCTGGAAACAAGCGTCGTCTTTCTTGGCGGCCCCCGGCGGGTGGGAAAAACATGGCTTGCCCATGACATAGCCCGCGAATTCGCCCGCCCGGTGTACCTCAGCTACGACAGCCCCGGCGACCGGAAAACCATGCAAAAGCAACGCTGGCCGGGTTCCGCGGACCTGCTGGTCCTTGACGAGATCCACAAGATGCCGGGCTGGAAGAGCTACCTGCACGGCGTTTTTGGCGCGGGGCCGGCAAAGCCCAGGGTGCTGGCAGCCGGCATCGCCCGCCTGGGATATTCCCGGCAGGCGGGGGACCCCTTTCCGGGCCGTTTTTCCCGGCACCGGCTTTTCCCCTTCTCGCCCGGGGAGCTGTCGGCGGCGGGCGTGGCGCCGGACATCGACCGCCTTATGCGGCGGGGCGGGTTCCCCGAGCCTTTCCTGGAAGGCGAGGCATTCGCCCGGCTCTGGCGCGGCCAGTACGTTGGCAGGCTTATCCACGAGGATGCCCTGGATATAGAAAAATTCAGCGATTTCAAGTCCCTCAAGCTATGCCTGGAACTGCTGAGGGGCAGGGTTGGCTCCCCGGTTTCCTATGCGTCCATCGCCCGGGAGGTAGGCATAGCCCCAAACACGGCGCGAAAATACGTCCGGGTTTTCGAGGAGCTGTGCGTCGTGTTCCGGGTCGCCCCTTTCGCCGGGGACTCGAAGCACGGCGGCATTGCCCGCTCCCTGCTCAAAGAGCCGAAAATTTACTTTTACGACACGGCCCTTGTCGAGGGGGGCGACGGCGCCAGGCTCGAAAACCTGACGGCCCTGTCGCTGGCAAAGCAGGCCGCCTATGACGAGGATGTCAGGGGGGTTCCAGCCGCCCTCTGCTACATACGGACAAAGGACTCGCGGGAAGTGGATTTTTGCTATGTCCGCGGCGGCGCGGCGCAGTTCCTCGCGGAGGCGGCAATGTCCGAGCCGGGCGTCGGCAAGGACCTCCGCTACTTCTGCGACCGCCACGGCATACCGGGGATACAACTGGTAAAAGACCTGAAACAGGAACGGCGGGAGGGAAACATCGAGGTGCGCTCCGCGGGAGCCTGGCTTGCCGGGCTGGAATGACCAATGCCGCTTTGCATTGACATTTTTATAAGTACCAATTAATATGTATAGTGATGGTCAAACGTGAGATTTACATGGGATGAAAAGAAGAACCTGGTCAATGTCAAAAAGCATAAAATCAGCTTTGTCCAGGCTGCCCATGTTTTTTCCGACCCCCTGCGGAAAGAACTCTATGACGAAAAGCACAGCAGGCATGATGAGGATAGGGTTATCGCTATCGGAATGGCTGTAACCCGTCTGATATTCGTCAGTTTTACCGAGCCGGACACTGAAACCGTGCATATCATTTCCGCACGGAAGGCAAATGAACGTGAAAGGAGGTACTATTATGGGAATGGTTAATTATACCCTAGAAACCTTGCCCCCGGTCAGCGCAGAAGAATGGGACCGGGTGGATAGCGTGAAAGATAAGGACATAGATTACTCGGACATCCCTGAATTCAGGGACTTTTCGGGTTTCCACCCCTGGCAGGATCGGAGATTGTACAAGCCGATCAAAGTATCCGTTACCTGCAAAATCGACGCCGACATTGTGGCATGGCTCAAGCAGGGGGGAAAAGGCTACCAGACCCGGTTGAACGCGATTTTACGCCAGGCAATGATCCACGCCCACTGAAGCTGCCCGTTGCCCCGAAAAAAACACTTTTTTTCCTAAAGTCCCCCCGCCGCCTGCCGATATTATAATCAAGGGGAGGGCTTACCTCTCATAAAACAGGCGGTGCGCAACGGGCTTACGCCCAGACATCCAGGCGCATCGTCTTTTTTTTGCCCAAATTTGCCCCAGGATGCCGGGTTTTCGATAAATTTACCGTTCCAGCTTGCGATAAACGTAACGATGGGGGCTGTCTGCCACCGATCCGAGCTTTTCGCGCCGCCATTCGGCGTATTCCGACCAGTTGCCGTCGTACCAGACCGCCTCCCCGTCCTCAAAAGCGAGGATGTGGGTGGCGATTCGGTCGAGAAACCAGCGATCGTGGCTTATCACGAGGCTGACTCCGGCAAAAGTGTCCAGCGCCTCCTCCAAAGCCCGCAGGGTGTTCACGTCAAGGTCGTTGGTCGGCTCGTCCAACAGCAGGACGTTTGCCCCCTCCTTGAGCATCATCGCCAGGTTCAGGCGGTTGCGCTCGCCGCCGCTCAGGACGCCGACTTTCTTCTGCTGGTCGCCGCCGGAAAAATTGTACCATGCGCAGTAGGCGCGGGAATTGACCTCCCGTGTCCCCTGCCCTTCCCCGAGTTTTATCATATCCTGTCCGCCGGAAAGCTGTTCCCACACGCTTTTGCCGGCATCGAGCGAGGCGCGCATCTGGTCGGCGTAACCCAGCTTGACGCTGTCGCCGAGGCGCAGTTCTCCGGAGTCGGCTTTTTCAGTGCCGGTGATTATTTTGAACAGCGTGGTCTTGCCCGCGCCGTGCGGCCCGATTATGCCGACACAGGCGCCGGGCGGCACGGTGAATTCCATGTTCTCAAACAGCACCCGCTCGCCGTAGGACTTTGACAGCCCCTTTGCCTCAATGACCAGCTTGCCCAGATGGGGTCCTGCGGGGATGGTTATCCGGCTGCCCTGCGCCCCGCCCTTTGAGCGTTCCCGCTCGTCGTCCTGAAAGAGTTTTTCGTAATTGGCGATCCTCGCCTTGCTTTTGGCGTGGCGGCCCTTGGGACTCATCCGTATCCACTCAAGCTCCCGCTGGAGGGTTTTGCGGCGGTCGCTTTCGCCCTTTTCCTCCTGCGCGAGGCGTTGTTCCTTTTGCTCCAGCCAGCCGGAATAGTTGCCCTTCCACGGGATGCCCTCGCCACGGTCAAGCTCCAGTATCCAGCCGGCGACGTTGTCAAGAAAGTAACGGTCGTGGGTGACGGCGATGACCGTGCCGGCATAGTCACGCAGGTGGCGTTCAAGCCAAGCAACGGTTTCCGCGTCAAGGTGGTTGGTCGGCTCGTCCAGTAACAGGATGTCCGGCTTTTGCAGTAAAAGGCGGCACAGTGCCACCCGCCGCCGCTCGCCGCCGGAAAGGTGATCGACCGCCTCGTCGCCGGGCGGACAGCGGAGGGCCTCCATTGCCAGTTCCAGTCGGCTGTCGAGGTTCCAGCCGTCGGCGGCCTCGATTTTTTCCTGCAACTGGGCCTGCCGCTGACCAAGTTTGTCGTAGTCCGCGTCCGGCTCGCCGAACGCCTCGCTTACCTTGTCAAATTCGGCGAGCAGGTCTACCAGTTCCTTCGCCCCCTCGGACACAATTTCCTTAACGGTTCTGCCCGCCTCAAGCTGGGGCTCCTGTTCGAGATAGCCGATGGTGTAGCCGGGGCTGACCGTGGTTTCGCCGGAAAATTCGGTATCCACCCCGGCGAGGATTCTAAGCAGGCTGGACTTCCCCGACCCGTTCAGACCAATCACACCGATCTTGGCCCCGTAAAAGTAGGAAAGGTTGATGTCCTTAAGCACTTGTTTAGTACCGTGTTTTTTCCCCACACGGAACATCGAGTAAATAATTTTTTTGTCGTCAACAGTTGGCATGGGGCTAGTGTAGCATGGCAAAGAGCAAAGAGCAAAGAGCAAAGAGCAAAGAGAAGAGAGCAAAGAGCAAAGAGCAAAGAGTAAAGAGCAAAGAGCAAAGAGAAGAGAGCAAAGAGAAGCGACTAAAGAGTAAAGAAGGTTGGGCTTCTTCCCCCGATCCCTAGTCCCTGATCCCTAGTCCCTGATCCCTAATCCCCAGTCCCCAGTCCCTGATCCCTAGTCCCCAGTCCCTGATCCCTAGTCCCCAGTCCCCAGTCCCCAGTCCCTGATCCCCAGTCCCCAGTCCCTAGTCCCCAATCCCCAGTCCCCAGTCCCTGATCCCCAGTCCCTAGTCCCCAGTCCCCAGTCCCTAGTCCCTAGTCCCCAGTCCCTGATCCCCTAATCCCTAATCCGCACTCCGTTTTTGAAGGCGTTGAATCTGCTTTGGACGTTGTCCTCGTTTCGGGGGTTTTCCATGGAAAGGTATAACGCATAACGCAGATTCGGGTTCTGCGAGGGGGGCAGCAGTACCGCACCGATGGTGCCCTGGTTGTCCTTTGCCGAGATAGCTGGTATCCCGTTATAGGGGAAGCGCTCCTGGTACACGTCGTTCCAGTTCTCCTGGGCGTTGTTGGGCATCCGCTGATCCGGCTTGAGCCGCTTTACCACCGATATGCTTTCCTTTTGCCGGGAATCCAGGCTGAGCGTTATGCGCCGTATGCCGAAACGGACCTGGTCGTTCAGGTAATGGCTCGGCCCGAGGAAAAGCTCGGAGTTGCTGGTCCAGTCGTAAACGCTGCTGTTCGCGGAAAAGGCAATGTCCCCGGTGTTAAACGAAATCTGTTTGGCGCTCTCCTGCCACCGGTAATTGAGGTTTTTGAGGAAATCGGGGACGTGCCGCGTGGCGAGGAATTCGCCCCACCCGGCAAACGTGCCGTTGTACGAGGCCCACAGATGATCGCATATCTTCCTGAGGTCCCATTCGTACACATTCCGCATAGAGCTTGCCTTCCTGACGGTAACGACCGCCGGGCCGTTGGGAAGGGGCAGGACGTACATAACCAGCACCTGGTCGGCAAATTCTATGAGCCATTGTGAGGTCAGCCAGGTCCTTCCCAAAAAGTCCGTATAGGTTGACACTGCCCCCGGGTCGCCAAAAGAAAGCATTCGGTATTTGTCGTTTCCCAGGGTCCGCTCCAGGCGGATGTTTTGCAGGATCGTGTCCATGATGTACTTGGGCTCATACGACCGCACGAGGCTCACCGGCTTGGGCTTGTTGAGCTTGTAGAAATTCCAGTCGGAAATTTCAATGTGCATCAGGATGCCGTCGTCGGTAAGGTTATAGCTCCGGGGGCTCACGTTGGAAAGCGTCCATTCGTTGTCGTTGGGATCCACAAAGTCAATCTGGGGGAAGACCGTGGTTATGGTCGCGTTCAGTATCCACATGTTGCTGGGGCCGGTAAGGTACTCGGGGGCATCGACGAACAGGCCGCTCATGGTAGCGTCGTAGAACACCTGGTACTCCGCGGTCAGCCGTTCCCTGACGCTTTTGTAAGGCTGCGGCAGGGCCAGTTCGGTCTCGAAAATTTTCGTTGCCCGGTTGGCGAGGATCAGGTGGCCGTAACCCATCATCAGGCGGTAATTCAGCTTAGAGCGGCTGGTGTCGAGTATCACCGACGAGGGCAGGGAGTAGAGGATGTTGTCCTGGCGGGCGGTCACCAGCGCCACCACCTTGCCGGCGGGGGTCACCAGCGGGCCGCCGGAATTGCCGGGGTTGCCGCTGGCTGATGTCTTGAGCAAATTCCAGCGCCCCGAATCCGCCTCCGGGGTGGTGCCCAGCACGAGGCCGTCCCGTATCACGATGCCCTCGCCCAGCGCGTTGCCGACGCTGAACACCTGCTGCCCCTCGCGGAACCTCCGCTCGAATTCAAAG
Organism: Treponema sp.; assembly: GCA_031273185.1. Next base: position 8,318 of record JAISSG010000165.1, read on the forward strand.
TAAGTATCGAACGTTTTGTCCTTGACGGTAAAAATGAGAAAATCCTTCTCGTTCGACCCGCCGACTATCTGATCGACCTCAAAGACCTCCCCTGCCCTGTTGCGGACATGGTATTGGTTGTACACCATGCTCTCAAACCCCAGGTTGATGACATGGAAAGCCGTTATCAGCTCGGTGCTGGAGATGGCAAAGGCGGTGCCGATTGAATTGTACTGGTCGTTCCTGATGGCAAAGGGAACCGTGGACCAGTCCAATTCCCTTTCGTACACCGTGGTGTCATCGACAGGCTTGAGCTGTACCACCTCGAACACGGCGTTCTGCGCCAGCTCAAAAGCAGCCGGCGAAAGCCCCGAACCCGACCCGGTTGTAGAACACGCCGCCAGCAGCATTGCCACCGCAACAACAACAACAAAACTCCTGTGCCTCATCCCGCACTCCTTACGTTCAAATTCCCTCTTAAATCTCTTTGCTCTTTGCTCTCTTCTCTTTGCTCTTTGCTCTTTGCTCTTTGCTCTTTGCTCTTTGCTCTCTTCTCTTTGCTCTTTGCCCCATTCCCTACAGCGTTGCCAGCATGATCGCCTTGATCGTGTGCTTGCGGTTTTCCGCCTGATCCCAGGCGCGGCTCTGCGGGCCGTCAATCACGTCGGCGGTGACTTCCTCGCCCTTGACCGCCGGCAGGCAGTGGAGGAAAATACTGCCGGGCTTGCCGGTTCTGTCCATAAGCTGCCGGTTCACCTGGTAGGGGGACAGGAGCCGCACCCGCTCGTCCTTTATACCTTCCTCGCCCATCGATGCCCAGACATCGGTATAGAGGGCATCCGCCCCGGCGACGGCGGCGGTGTCGGCGCTCACGGCGATGTTCGCGCCGGAGGCGGCGGCAATCGCCTCGCATTTTTCGCAAAGGGCGGCATCGGGGTTGAGTTCCGGCGGCGTGACGACGGTGAAATGCACCCCCAGCTTGGCGCAGATCACCATAAGCGAACGGGCGACATTGTTGCGGCCATCCCCCACGTAGCAGAGGGTTCTGCCCCGCACTGCGCCAAAACTCTCTTCAATAGTCAGGATGTCCGCCAGCGCCTGGGTGGGGTGGAACAGGTCGGTCAGGCCGTTGTACACCGGCACGCCGGAATACTTTGCCAGCGTTTCCACGGTTTCCTGCTTGTAGCCCCTGAACTGGATGGCGCTGAACATGCGCCCAAGCACCCGCGCCGTGTCCTCGACGGATTCCTTCGCCCCAAGCTGGATGTCCGACGTGGAAAGGAACACCGGGTGCCCGCCCTCCTCGCCAAAGGCCGTCTCGAAGGCGCAGCGCGTCCTGGTCGAGCGTTTCTCGAAAATCAATGCGATGGTTTTCCCGGCAAAACGCTGGAGCGCCGCCCCGCTTTTGCTCTCGGCCTTGGCCTTTTTCGACAGGTCCAGCAGGAACCGAATCTCTTCCGTTGAATAATCCAACCAGGTAAGCAGGGAACGCCCCCGTAATGCCACGGACATAGAAACCTCGCTTCCTACTGCCTACCACAAAATATGCCGATAATGCAAGCATGGTACAAATGGCCTTTTTTCTCCGCTTCAAGACCCAGCTCCAGCGTACCAGGCCGGAGCTTATCCCCCGCCTGGAGGACATGGCTGTTCACGCCGCCAGGAAAGCCGGGGGGACGGTCTCGTCCAACCGAGGCGTCTTGCAGGCGGCTTTTAACGAAAAGCCGCTGGCTTTCTGGCTGGACATGCTGCTGCTCATAGAAAAATTAAGGCAGGCGGTCAACGAGTCCGAGGCGGACCTGTACGGGTACTCGCTCCTGCTTGGCGAAAACCTCGTTGAAAATCCCAAGCCCCTGTGCTGTTTTCTGTCGGGCGAAAAATTCGGCGGCGGGGTGTTCCTGGATCAGGCGGCTGTGCAGGCCCTCCGGCAGTACCTTACCCTTGAAGAGCAGGGCGAATGGACAAGAAACGGGGCAAAACACGGCGCGGGGACATTTTTCCGGGTAAAAGACAGCAAGATATATGTCCAGACGACGCTGGCCGGGTTCCCCCTGCGGGAAACCTCCGCCGTCACGTTCGAGGAAGGGCAGCGGCAAGCGATTCTTGTCTACGGCCAGTCCATCGAGGGGAAACGGGACGAGCTGTACCGCCGCTTCGCCGGTTATAGCATCGGAGAGGGCAGCGAGAACTTCCCTCCCCTGTTTGTCCGTTTTGGCAGGGGGGGGCTTAAAGCCCTCGCCGATTCATGGGCCGAATGGATGCGTCCCTCAGCCGAGGCAAGGGCAAAAGAGATAATCGACTATTGGGAAATTCTGTTCAGGCAGCGGCTCAAGGCCGGGCCTTCGCCTTTTGCCGTCCGCATATGCCGCCGCTTTTTTAAATCGCTGCTCAACCTCTACGTCGAGCACGCGAAACTCGCAAAGGCCCGCCCCATCGTCCTGCTGGAAAATATCGACGCCGCGGACGGCACGGCGGCGGATATAGCCATAGAAGCCCTGAAGGATCGACTGGACATCCTGCTTTTGGGAACCTGCGGCACGGACATAGACTCCGTGGATCTGCAAAATTGGAGGCCGCTGTTCCCCAGGGTGCTTAAATCCAACAGCAGTGTGTCTTCCCGTCCGCAGTTCCCGGACATCTCCCAGGACCTTTGGGAGATAAGCTACATCTGTTCGCTGTTGTGCAGGTATTTCCCGCCCGACCTTGTTCCGGGGCTGCTGCAGGAGACGGGGAAAAACCGCGAGACGGTTTCCCGCGCCCTCTCGCTGCTGCATACCCTCAGGGTAATAGACACGCCGGCTGACCCTCAGCCCTGGCACGGGGATTTTCTCCATGCCGCCGAAGCCGAACTGGGGGAAAAGGCGGAGGGCCTCAAGGCGCTGACCTGCGGCCTCCTCCTTGCCTGGGTCAGGCGGAAAAAAACAAGCCCCTGCATTCGGCTGCTGGAAGCGCTGGCGGAACTTGGCCGCGCCGGGGACATTGACGACAGCCTTATCCTGCAATCGCTGTACGGCGAAGCTTCTTTTGGCGACCGGGCGGCGCTTGAGCAGGCCCTCGACGGCGGAACGCTTGAGGCCTTTGCCGGGCAGAAACGCGCCCCGGCGCTTCGCTATATAATTCCGGCAATGGTTGCCGTTCATTTTGGCAGCGCGGACGACATACGCGCCGCCCTTGCCCTAACCCCCCCCGACTGTTCCGCCTACCCCCTCCTCAAGGCGCAGGCGCTGTTCTGCCGATCGCTGTACTTTCTTGGCCAGCGCGACAACAAGACAACCCTTGAGATGGCAAAAGAGATAACCCTGCTCTGCCAGGGGCATAACAGCCCCTGCCTGTCCCATTATTACCGCATATTTGCCCTTGCAAGCCTTTCGCAGAAACGGATCGGCGAGGCAATCGACTATTTTGGCTTTGCCCTGGAAAACGCCGAGCAGTACGGCAACGCCTTTGAAACGGGGATGTCAGCGTATTACGCAGCGTCGATGCAACTCCTGCACGGCAACCTGTCGCGGGCAAAGACCCTGGCGGAAAAGGCCCGTCGGCATTTTCTCAAGGCCGGAAGCCCCGAATGGGCCGACCGCTCCCGCTTTATCGAGGGGAGGATTGTCTTTGAGGCCGGTTATTACCAGCAGGCAATCGGTATTTTTGAAAATATCATTAACAACCCTGACGGGGAAAGTTCGCCGGAAAAAACCGGCCTGCTTGAGGCATGGACCTTCCGGGCCCGGGTGAACAGTCACCCCCCCCCCTACCCCCAACCCCAGGGAAGCGGGGCCGATGCCGGTTTCTTCGAGATCGAGGCGCTGTACCTTGGCGAGGACTATTCCCGTGCGGCGGAACTTGCAAGCACCCTGGCAAACATCCCCGCCGAGGCGGACTTTTTGTTTACCGAGCGGCCGGACTGGCGTAGCGGATTTTCACAGTGTGAGCTATTGTACTTTTCGCAGGCCAGCC
>JAISSG010000094.1 GCA_031273185.1 Treponema sp.
CCGGAGCCGGTCGGGCTCTCGACAACCACCGCCTGGCTGTCTTCAAGCGCCGATAAAATTTTTTTATGATTTTTGTAGACAGGAAGTTCAAGATAGTGCATAATATAACTATACAGGGACTTCACATTTTTGTCGATTGTGGTATATTGTGGTATGATGAAAAAAAAGGGGCGGTGTATTTTTGGTTTTGCACTGAGCCATAAACGGAGGTAGCATGGCGAAAGAAAAATACGTTTATTTTTTTGGAGAAGGCAAAGCCGAGGGCGATGCCAAAATGAAAGAGGTGCTTGGCGGCAAGGGCGCCAACCTTGCCGAGATGACCAATCTTGGAATATCGGTTCCTCCAGGCTTTACCATTTCAACCAGCGTCTGCGCTGGATATTACGAAAATAAAGGCAAGTATTCCGCGGCAATCAAGGCGGAAGTTGAAGCCGGGCTGAAACGGCTCGAAAAAGTGATGAAAAAGAAACTGGGCGATCCTGTCGATCCTTTGCTGGTCTCGGTTCGCTCGGGCGCGGCGGTTTCCATGCCCGGCATGATGGACACGATCCTCAACCTCGGCATGAACGACCGGGCGGTGCAAGGCCTGGCGAAGAAAACCAGCAACCCCCGCTTTGCATGGGACGCCTATCGGCGCTTTATCCAGATGTACGGCGACGTGGTGATGGGCATCGGGCGCGATTTGTTTGAGGAAGCTATTTCTTCCATTAAAAAAACGAATGGCTACGAGCTTGACACCCAGCTTACCGCCAAGGACCTTGAACACCTTGTCGATGCGTACAAGAAAATCGTGCGGCAGCATAAAGGCGAGGATTTTCCCCAGGCGCCGCTGAGCCAGCTTTGGGGGGCTATCAACGCCGTTTTTGGCTCGTGGATGAACGAGCGGGCAATCAAGTACAGGAAAATTAACGGTATTCACGACCTTATGGGGACGGCGGTAAACGTGCAGTCCATGGTGTTCGGCAACTTCGGCGAGGATTCCGGCACCGGCGTGTGCTTCAGCCGCGATCCGAGTACCGGCATAAACGTGTTCTACGGCGAGTACCTGATGAACGCCCAGGGCGAGGACGTGGTGGCCGGCATCAGGACGCCCGAAAAAATCGCCACGCTGGAAAAACGAAATCCCAAAATTTACAAAGAGCTTGTCGGCATCAAGAACAAGCTGGAGAAGCACTTCAAGGACATGCAGGACCTTGAGTTCACCGTGCAGCAGGGCAAGCTGTTCCTGCTCCAGACGAGGAACGGCAAGCGCGCCGGGACCGCTGCGGTAAAATGCGCCGTTGACATGGTCAACGAGGGCCTCATCGATAAAAAAACAGCCATCCTGCGGGTAACGCCGGCGCACCTTGACCAACTCCTCCACCCGATGATCGATCCATCTGCGGCTGGGCACGCCAGGTCCCTTACCAAGGGATTGAACGCATCCCCCGGCGCCGCCGCGGGCAAAATTGTGTTTACCGCAAAGGACGCGGAGGCTTGGCACCAGCGGGGCGAGAAAGTCCTCCTGGTAAGGAAGGAAACCAGCCCCGAGGATATCAGCGGCATGGTGGCGTCCCAGGGCATACTTACCTCGACGGGCGGCATGACCAGCCACGCGGCGGTTGTGGCCCGGGGCGTGGGCACTCCCTGCGTTGCCGGCGCGAAAGGCATCAGCGTCGAAGGAAACACCGTTGTTATCGGCGACAAAACCTACAACGAAGGCGACTGGCTTACCATCGACGGATCCACCGGCGACGTGTACGACGGCAAGCTGGGCCTTATAGCCCCTGCCGTATCGCAGGACATGAACACCTTCCTTAAATGGTGCGACGAAGTGCGCGCCGGGGCTGTCAGGGGCAATGTCAAGGGCTTTGAGATATGGACCAACGCCGACCAGCCGGAAGACGCAAGGCGGGCCTTTGATTTCGGGGCGCAGGGCATAGGCCTGTGCCGCACCGAGCATATGTTCTTTGGAAAGGACAAGCTGATACACTTCCGCGCCATGATCGTCGCCGACAACGAAGACGAGCGCAAGAAACGGCTTGGGGAAATTCTTCCCCTCCAGCAGAAAGACTTCCACGGCATTTTCAAGGCGATGGAGGGCCGCCCGGTGGTGATCCGCCTGCTCGACCCGCCGCTGCACGAATTTGTCCCCCATGCGAGGGAGGAGGTGGAAGAGCTTGCCGCCTACCTCGGCGTTGGCGCGGACACCCTGCAGCCGAAGATCGACAAGCTGGTGGAATCCAACCCCATGCTGGGGCACCGTGGATGCCGCCTTGCCGTCACCTTCCCCGAAATTTACGACATGCAGGTTGAGGCTATCGCCCGCGCCGCCGTGGAATGCGTCAGGGAAAACATCCCCGTTCACCCTGAGATTATGATCCCCATTGTTATTACCGCCCGCGAGCTTAAACTGCTTCGCCCCAACGTGGAGAGGGTTCTGGAAAAAGTTTTCGCCGAGACAAAAACAGAAGTCCCGGTAAAGATCGGCACGATGATCGAAGTGCCCCGCGCCGCCATCCGCGCCGCCCACATCGCAAAATATGCGGACTTCTTCAGCTTTGGGACCAACGACCTTACCCAGATGACCTTCGCGCTCAGCCGCGACGACGTTGTCTCGTTCCTGCCCGTGTACCTTGAGAAGAAGGTGCTTGACGTTGATCCGTTCAAGACGATCGACGAGGACGGCGTGGGCAGTTTGATGCTCCTCTGTATCAACGGGGGACGCTCGGTAAAGCCCAATCTCAAGATCGGCATCTGCGGGGAGCATGGCGGGGATCCCTCGACCATTGACTTCTGCTACCGATCGGGGCTGAGTTATGTTTCATGTTCACCATTCCGGGTGCCGCTGGCTCGTCTTGCCGGCGCGCAAGCGGTTATCAATAATTCCGGAAAGAACACAAAGGGAGGGGAACAAGCGAAGACTCGCAAACCCGCCTCTGCCAAGGTGAAGGGCAGTAATAAACCTGAGAAGAAGGGGGACGAGAAGATGGCAGAAGTTGCCAAGAAGCCTGCGGCGAAAAAACCTGCGGCGAAGAAGACCACGGTGAAGAAGACCGCGGCGAAGAAACCTGCGGCGAAAAAGACCGCGGCGGCGAAGAAGCCTGCGGTGAAGAAGACCGCAGCGGCGAAGAAACCTGCGGTAAAGAAACCCGCGGCGAAGAAGACCACGGTGAAGAAGACCGCAGCGGCGAAAAAGCCTGCGGTAAAGAAGCCTGCGGCGGCGAAGAAACCCGCGGCAGCAAAGAAACCCGCGGTGGAGAAGCCCGTTGAGGTAAAGACCTGGGGTGATTTCTAGCAGGTTTCCGGCTTAATTAAAAATTAGTTCTTGTTTTAGCAAAAGCCCGACGCAAGCCGGGCTTTTGCTAAGGGGTTTATTTTGGTTTTACGCAAATTTCCGTTGCTGTTCGCGGTGCTGGCGTTATGGCTTTTTCCGGCAGAAGCCGAGGAGTTTTTGTACAAGCACCAGGCCGGCGATCGCTACCGTATTCTCTCAACCGTTAATGAGGATGTATACATCGATTACCGCCCAAGCCACAGGGCGGAAATCCTCAACCGCATAGCCGTAGAGGTCACGGAGGAATCCGAGGGGAGGGGGACGCACCGGGCGGTTTTTCAGACCTCTGAACGCGCGATAAATACATCCGGTGTTGGAAGGATCTACCAGTGGGCCAGGGAATACGAGTCTGAATTTGTGCGGGATCGCCTTGGCCGCATGAGCATCGACAGGAGCTACTTCATGCCCGTGGTGCGCGACGTGCCGGTTTTTCCCGGCAGGGACCTAAAGCCCGGCGACAAGTGGAGCCATGAAGGGCATGAGGTGCATGATTTCCGCGACAGTTTTGGCATACAGGAACCGTACCGCATACCGTTTACCGCTGACTATGTATACCTGGGGGATCGCACATGGAAGGGCAAAACCTACCCGGCGTTTTCGGTAAGCTACCGTGTTCAGTCGGAACCGCCTGCGGTTTCCGGCAGGATATGGCCGCGGCGGATCATGGGGGCCTCCGATCAGACGGTGTTCTGGGACAGCGACATGGGGGAGGCCGTCGCCTACACCGAGGAATTTCGCTACGTTTTTGAGTTCTCCAATGGCCGGACGGTGGAATACCGGGGAACGGCGGAGGCCGAGATTATCGAGTCCGTTGTCATGGACAAGGAAAAAATGATCGAGGAGATAACCGAGGAACTCCAGCGGCTGGACATTGCCGACGTTACCGTGCGGGCGGTGGACGAGGGGATAACCATCAGCCTCGACAACATCCAGTTCCAGGCGGACACGGCGATTATGCTCCCTGGCGAACGGGAAAAACTCGACAAGATTGTCGAGATACTCAGGCATTACCAGGACCGCGACATACTGGTCGGCGGCCACACCGCCCTTGCCGGCACCGCCGGGGGGCGGCAAAGGCTTTCGGCGGAGCGGGCCGGGGTTGTCGCCAATTACATTATCGACCGAAACGCCCGCACGCCGGATCGCGTGGTGGTGCGCGGCTACGGCGCGGACAGGCCGGTTGCGGACAACCGCACGCCGGAGGGCATGCGCCGCAACCGCCGCGTCGAGATTACGCTTCTTGAGAATTAACGCAAAAACCGCTATTCTGGTATCACATGGACAAACTCATCATCAAGGGCGCGAGGGAGCATAATCTCAAAAATATCGATCTGGAACTGCCCAGGGATAAATTGATCGTCATCTCTGGACTCTCCGGCTCCGGCAAAAGTTCCCTAGCCTTTGACACGATTTTTGCCGAGGGGCAGCGGCGCTATGTTGAAAGCCTGTCCGCCTATGCCCGCCAGTTTTTGGGCCGCATGGACAAGCCCGACCTTGATTATATCGAGGGGCTTTCCCCGGCAATTTCCATCGAGCAAAAAACCACCCACCGCAACCCCCGTTCCACCGTGGGAACCGTCACCGAGATATACGACTACTACCGCCTGCTCTTTGCCCGGATCGGCATTCCCCACTGCCCCCTCTGCGGCAGGGAGATACGCGAACAGCCGGTGGATTCGATCATCGAAAGCATCATGCAGATGGGCGAGGGGACGCGGATACAGCTCCTTGCGCCGGTGATCCGTGGCAAGAAGGGCGAGCACCAGAAAATTATTGAGGATGCACGTAAAGCGGGTTTTGCCCGGGCGAGGATCGACGGCGTTCCGGTCAGCCTTGACGAAAGCGTCAAGCTGGACAAGCAGAAAAAGCATACGATAGAAATCATCGTTGACCGGTTGGTGCTGGGGCCGGACATACGTTCCCGCCTTGCCGAATCTGTCGAGGCCGCCATGCAGACCTCCGATGGTTTGATGCTGGTGTTAAGCCAAAGCGCGGAAGGTGCGTCTGCAAGCGGCGGTGTCAGCGAGCATTTCTTTTCGCAGAAAAACGCCTGCCCGGACTGCGGCATTTCCATCCCCGAACTCCAGCCCCGCCTCTTTTCCTTTAACAACCCCTTTGGCGCCTGCCCAAGCTGCACCGGTCTGGGGGCAAAGATGGAGTTCGACCCCGACCTCGTGATCCCCGACCGCTCGCTGTCGTTTAACGAGGGCGGGGTGGTTCCCTACAACCCGGACAGCGCATGGCACTACAGCCGCTTCCA
>JAISSG010000098.1 GCA_031273185.1 Treponema sp.
CACCTGGGTCCCGGCGATGATGTCCCCCGAAAGGGCGATGTAGTCCTGGATCGGCCCCTGCACGGCGGTGGTCGTGTTGACGGCGAACACCACCGCCGGCGCCTCGGCAGGGCCGCCGGCTTTTCCTTTCTCGCGGAATGCCTTTATCCTCTCGCAGCCGGACAGGGCAAGGGCGGCTAATAGAGTTACGCTTAATGCCAGGCGCATCGTTGTTTTCATTATTCACTCTCCTTTGAACTAGGGCTTCCGGGGGAAGCCAGGGTGCCGAAAGGTACCCCGACTGAATACTCAAGATCGATCAAACCGTTCAGGTAGTTGAACTGCTGTTCAAGCATGGAAACCCGTGCCTGCCGCAACTCAAGCTGGGCGTTCTGCACCTGCAAGAGGTCCTGCAAACCGGCACGGTAGGCCTCCTCGGTAAGGCGGTACGACCGCTCGGCAAGGCTTACCGTCTGCGACTGGGCTTCCGCAGTGACCTGCGTTCGTTCCAGCGATAAAATTGTATTGTAAATTTCGATTTCCGTCCCCTGGATCATCTGGGCAAGGCCGATGTTGGCCGTCCTGATCTGATCGTCCATGTTTTTGATCCCCTGGAAATCCGTGCTAAAGGGCAGGAGGCTGTGCAGCCGAATCCCCAGCGTGATGGTCAGGCCGCCTGAATTGCGCCACAGGTCTTTCTCGCCCCAGCTATCCTTCCAGGGGTCGCCGAGAAAAGTGGGCGTGTAACTATAGTTAAGGTTCAGAAACGGCAGCAGGGAAAAGACCTGGGCCTTTCGTGCGCTTTGCAGCATGAGGATCGTATGCCGCAGTTCCTGTATGTCCGGCTTGCCGGATGATGCGCGGGAGATCAGGTTTTGCAGATCAAGGGGGATAAAATCCCGCTCGGTCTCTATCGGCGGCAGTTCGAAGGGGGTGTCGTAGGGCAGGCCCAGGAACATGGCGAACTGGGCCATAGCAAGGCGGAAGCCGTTTTCAACCTGGTCGATAACGGGCCGCATATTTTCCATGGCGACCTGCGCCTGCAAGAGCACCAGTTCCGGGGCAAGTCCGGCCCGGTAATTGGCCCGCGCCAGTTCCACCCGCCGCTGGGCGGCCTCAAAATTTTCTTTCATCAAATTGATGTTTTCCTGCAACAGCAGGATGGTGTTGTACGCCTTGCGAACATCCCGCTCAAGCTGGAGCTTTGCCTTGTCGAAGGCGATCATCCCGCCCTCGCAGTCCAGCCTCAGCCGCCGCTTGTTCTCGAACATGGCGATGCTGATATTAAGCGAGGCCTGAACAGAACCGGCGACGTGCCACTGGGATGCTTCAATGGAATACGGGGCTACACCGAATACCGTATCGGGTGGCAAGAGCGGTATTGCACTGGCTAAATCTACCGGGAACATTCCCGTAGTTGTTGTCCGCTCATTATCCAGTATCAAATTCCCCCCGACGGTAACGCTGGGGATAAACTGGTTCCACGACAGGGCAGAGGCCCGTCTCCTTGTTTCAGTCGCTACCCGTGCCGACTCCAGGCTGAGGTTGTTTTTAAGCGCCAGGTCAACCGCCTCGTCCTGGCTCAGCTTCCTCGGCGCCGCCTGTTCCTGCGCCACCAGCGAACCGCAGAGCAATGTCCCCATTACCATCACCGTTATTATTCTGCGGCGATTCAGAAATACATGCTTCACTGTCCGCATCCTCCAATTCCCAATGTTAGAAACCTATATAACAGACGAATATCCTCGTTTTTTATTTCTTCTTTTTCGCCCGGCCTCAGCAGAATGTTGATGGTCAGAAACAGTATCCAGTGGGAGATCCGCCGCCTGCTCCGTTCATCGTCATAACTCTCCCCGCACTGGAAAGGCTTGATCACAATGCCCTCAAAGAGCCGGTGGAATCCGGGCGGCAGCCCGTCTTTCCATAACGCCCGCTTGTCTTCCTTAACAAAGTCAAGCCGCCGGGTGCGGATCCAGTCCATAGCCACCAGGAAGTCCGGCTTTGCGCGGAGGTACTCGGCAATCGAGAAAATCCCCAGGTAGAGCCGCTCCAGCGCGTCGGTCGATTGCCCCATCCCCTGCCGGGCAAAATCGGTGATCCGCTCAAATTCGGTCATAAAAAGCTGGCGCAGCATGTCGTGCTTGCTCTTGAAATGCCCGTAGAGGCTGCTCTTGGAAAGCCCGGAGCGGCGGGCAACCTGCTCCATCGACGCCTCCCAGGGCCCCGCCTCGGCAACCGCCCCCGCAACCGCCCTGAGCAGGGGATCGCCCTCGACGCCGCTTACCGTTCCCGAAACCCGGCCTTCCAGCCCCGCAAAGTCAAGCGCCCCTATCTTCTCGCCGTCATAGCCAAAGCCCCGCTCGATAATTTCGACGATCATACCAATCTGCCTTGATATGGCCTCCTGCGACGGCGGGTTGGTCAGGGTTTTGCCCCGCTTGTGAAAAATCGCCATGAAAAAGGTCAGCGTCGTAAAGACCAGGCGCATTACCAGGGGGTCAAAGGCATAGGTTTTCCCAAAATCCACCCCCCTGGACTTTAGTTCTTCCCCCATGTCCATGCTACAGGCGTTGCGGTCGTACAACCTGACCAGCGAAAAGATAAACGCATACACATTTTGGGCAAAATATTGTGCAATGACCCGGATCAGGGTGAAAATACCCGTGCCAGGCTCCTCGCGCAGGGCCTTTTCGTAGTCTGCCCGGACAAAAGCGGTAAAATCGTCGAAAAAATGCACGTTCATTGCGTCCAGCAGGGCCTGCTTGTTCCTGAAATGCCGGTACAAAGCCGGCTTGCTCACCCCCAATTCACGGGCAACCTGGCTGAGACTCGTATCAAGGTATAGGTCGCGGCCCCACGCCCTGAAAGCCGCTTCAATAATTTCCGTGCTTGTCACGCCCCACCTAACCGCAATTTGTTTCCAGCCTTTCACCGTAAGTTACCGACCGGTCGTTAACAGTATAACAACCGGCAACCAGAAAAGCAACAGGTTTTGGGGAATTTTTTGGTTTTTGGGTTAGGGCCATGCTTTATGCCAAAGGCGTTCCCTGTTTATAATTTCATGGATGAAAAATTGCCGTTAAAGCGACAGTTTTAGCAAAAATGCCATTTTCAGCAATGCTGTCATTTTCCGCTTGACAAAAACCGCCGCAGGCGCATAATTAAGGCAAGGTTCGGCGTTGCCGGGCGAAAGTCACTTTTTTGAAAAAAGGGGGTGCTTGCATGATGACAGGCGTTTTTTACTACACAAGTGTTACCCCCCCCCCCCCCCCGAGATTGATTTAGCACACACTGCCAGTTGTATTTTTCCCAGGCAACATAATTTCCCCATGCTCGCCGCCGGGCGGGGCCATCTTTTCTCAAGGAGTAAGATATGAGAAACAGAAACGTCCAAGGCAATGCTTTTTGTTATGCTGGCCCGGTGGATTCTGGCCGCGGCGGTTCCAGAAAGTCCCCTGACGGTTTTTCAGGTGTCTCTCCCCCTGCCAAGCCGCTGGGCGGAGCCATCTTTGCGCTCAAGGAGTTCAATATGAAACTCAGGGCGTTTGGTACGAAATTTGAAGCTACCGCACTTTCGTTGTTAATCCTTCTGGGCGCCATCGGATTTATTGGTTGTCCGGTGGCACCGGTTACCCCGGGGACTACTGAACCTGACCCGATACTTTTGCCTTGCGAATTGCCACAGGCCGATAAAGACGCACTTAAGGCTTCAATAGATAATGCCGTAGAAGAAATCGGAGGCCGTATCGATTCCAACGGTGCCCGTTTGTTCGCAAGTTCATTTATAATGAATTATGATAAGGGCAGGGCCAGGGAAATGTTTGATGAGAAAACCCTTGCGGCATGGCATGCAAGTGGAAACCACGATTTTTGCACACCGGATGTATGGGAAGAGTGGGAATATAAAACGGAACTTGACGGTGCTGATGTGCACCCGCATTTTACAAGTGAAGATTTGGACGCAGGTAAAAATGCCGTTAACGCAAAAATAGATGAATTGTATAGTGTCACAAATACAAAATGTTTATCGTATGACTGCCAAAATAATACAATTGATATGATACTGAGTTTAAAAGACATTTTACCAAGGAAATGTAATGGGTTAAGTACAAACCCTTTTGACCCTCATCGTCAAAAACACGGGCCCGCGGCCATTGAGAAAATCATTCCAGGAATGATACGCTCCGGATCTTTCGTACCAGGTCCCGCCACAACAAATGACCCACGAAAAGAAATTAACGTTATAGGTGGTGGTCACGTTGTGTTTAATGGCGGAACTTGGTACGAAAGATCCGGAGCGTATCATTCCGGAAATGATATTCTCAATGGTCGCGGGCCCGTGTTTACCGGAGATGGAGCGACAATGGATGGAATACCTTGTATAGAACCATTTGATATTAGAAATGGAGCTTTTGGCGCAATACAGTATTATATGGACGTTGAAGAAGATGGTTTTGTATGCAACGGTAAGCCGAGAGACGAAGCAGCACGGAAACAATTTGTGAACGATGTAATTGGACAATTAGATTTAGGTTTAAGTTGGTAAAAAACATCGGCGACCACACAGCGGCCGCCATTTTTTTGTCATTTTGCGGTAATCCGCCGGTCGGGGCCGGAAAAGTTTATAAGTGTCGATGTGTCGGCGCAAAGAATGCGACTTGCGATACGTTGGTCGTAACGCGCCACAATTTGTGCGGGCGATAAATTTGTCGTGACGATAAATGGGCGGCCGTTTTGAAGGCGTTCGTTGATTATGTTGCAAAGGTGCTCTTGCGTCACGTTTTTGATTTGGGGTTCCGCGCCAAGGTCGTCGATTACAAGAAGTTCGCAATCCAAAAACGCGTCGATTGCGTCGGTGTCGCGCTTGTCCTTTGCAAAGGCCCGGAAAAAATCGGCATCTTGCTTGGCCAATTCTTCGTTTTGGTTCAAAATTTCACCGTTTTCGGAATATAGAGGCCTCTTTCTTCATGGTTTCGCCGGGGTCGCTTGCCGGACGCAGGAGAGGACTGCGTTTTTTAAGATAACCGTTCGCTATCGCGTAATTTGCGGTAACAAATATCTTGTTTCTTGAGAGTATAAACTCCATGACCCGCAAAAGTTTTTCAAAATGGCGCGAAACCGCCTTGAAACAATCGGAATAAAAGTAGCCATTTTTATCCTCCGCAACGTTACAAAGCACGGAATAAAGTTCGTTGCTTATTTCCGGGTCTATTCCGCTTTGGGTTACGCCCTCCGTGGTGACGGGTACTCTTTGCTTGCCCTTGATTTCATACCTGGGTGCCACAACAGGACTGTACTTCTTTTCACCCGTGAAATCAGAAGCCAGCTCCCTCAAAGCCCTCCATGCGGCGGGATAGTTTTCTGCGACGGCGTAGAAATCGGCCGTATCGCCCTCCGCTTCATCGCAAAGCCGCCGGAAGTCTACCCTGCTAAAGAACTTAATGGCTTCGGTTGTCACTTTTTTTATGTAACCGATATCAATGATGAAGTCCTCGATTAAGCTGTTGCGTATGGTCAGGACCACAAAGGCCCTTGCGTCATCGGTTCCGATGGGCGGATCATAGAATACCGCTTCTTCAAGGCCTGTAATAAGGATGCCTTTTCTAAAGGCTTCGTCATTCCAGTGCGAAATCAAAGAGTACATCCGTTTGCGGATACTTTCAATTACTTTTGCTTTGTCCGACTCTTTATACTTTACGCCAAAAAAAGCCAGTTGGGTTTGAAGAAATTCCAGTTGGGCTTGAAGAAATTCCAGATACTTTTCAATATCACCAAGGTACACTGCTGGCCTTATCGCTCCACATCGTCATTATAACCCGGTAAAATAACAATATCAACAAGCCGCATTGCCAGGCCCGGCTCATACTCGAAACACCCTCCGTTTGCCTGCCGCCTCCGCGCCTTCCGCGAGAGGTTTTCCCTGTCACCGCTCCCCCATTCCCCATTCCCCGGCAATGGTGTATACATAAAAAATGATCCCCAACGGCAGAAAAATCAAAGTAGGCATACTCTTTGGCGGCAAGTCGGCGGAGCACGAGGTGTCGCTGCAATCCGCCAGGAACGTGTACGAGGCAATCGACCGGGGCAGATTCGAGCCGGTGCTTATCGGCATCGACAAAAGCGGGAAATGGCGCTCGTCAGGCGATTCCCTTTCGCTCCTGAACGCAAGCGACCCCCGCAACATCAGCCTGACCGCCGCCGGCGATCCAGTCGCCCTAATCCCCGAAAGCCAGGGCCTACTAATCCCCCACTCCCCATTCCCCGATCCCCGATCCCCATTCCCCACTCCCCATTCCCCATTCCCCATTCCCCACTCTCCTCTCCCCAAACTCGACGTGGTCTTCCCCATCCTCCACGGCCCCTTCGGCGAGGACGGCACGGTGCAGGGCCTTTTGCGGCTGGCGGACATCCCCTTTGCCGGTTCCGGCGTTCTGGGTTCCGCCGTCGGCATGGACAAGGACGTGATGAAGCGGCTGCTCCGCGACGCAGGCATCCCCATCGGCAAATTCATCGCGCTGGGCTCGCACGAGCCGCTTCCCTCGTTCGCCGAGATTGAAGCGAAACTTGGCAGCCCCGTTTTTATCAAGCCGGCAAACATGGGGTCTTCCGTGGGGATAAGCAAGGTGCACGGCGAATCCGAGTTTTCCGCCGCCCTGAGCGCGGCGTTCCAGTATGACGCCAAAATCGTTATCGAAGAGCACATCAATTGCCGCGAGATAGAATGCGCCGTGCTGGGCAACGAAAACCCCGCCGCGTCGATCCCCGGCGAGGTTATCCCCACCCATGAATTTTACTCGTATGACGCAAAGTACCTGGATGAAAACGGCGCGAAACTGGAAATACCCGCCAGGCTGGACGGCGGATGCCAAAAGCGCATCCAGGAGCTTGCCGTACAGGTGTTCCAGACCCTCTGCTGCGACGGGCTTGCGCGGGTTGACTTCTTCCTTGGGGCCGGCGGCGACATTTTTGTCAACGAAATTAACACCATGCCTGGCTTCACGAAAATCAGCATGTACCCCAAGCTGTGGGAGGCCAGCGGCATCGGGTACACGGAGCTTATCAGCCGCCTGATCGAGCTGGCAATTGAAAAGCACGAGAAAGGGAAGGCGGTAAAAATCGCCTATGGGTAATTAACGCGGCAGCCAACATTGATGTCAGGAATGATTCGGGAATATAGCAATATCCTCGTTTATCGGCGTGTAAAAGAGTTCTTCTGCTTCCTTAAAAACCTTTGTCTTTGACAAAATCCACATCAGCTTCGTGACAACGGTTTCCACGGTCATATCCATTGACTGCAAAAGAGGCATGCGGCGGGCCATGCGTATTCCCACCTCGTACACGCTTAAATCGCTTCCCTCTGTCTTTACCTGCGTTGCCACGGCGATGATTTTCCCGCTGGGCGTCAGGCGATCGGCCCACTGCAAAAAATTGCGCCCGTTGGCAAATGGCACGCCGCCCAAACCGTAGCCCTCGATAACGATCGCGTCGTATCGCTGCCCCACGTATTCCAGTATTTCCGGCTCCATGCCGGGGATGAGCTTGAGCAGGAACACGCGGGGATTGATCGTGTCGAAAAATTCCACGGGCTTGTTTGCCTGCCTTCCAAGATGGATTCGGGGGACCGGCTGCTTGTAATGAACATAAGCGGCCACCGGGTAGTTGATGCTCTCGAATGCGTCATAGCTCTTGCTTTTGACCTTGCTGGCCCTTGTGCCCACAAAAACCTTTCCGTTAAAACACAGGTACACGCCGCTGATATCCGGCTGGACACAAAACCAGAACGCGTCCACAATATTTTGGCGCGCATCGGTGTTCTCCTGATCGATTGGCTTTTGGGAGCCTGTCAGGACGATGGGCTTTGCCGGGTTCTGGATCAAATAGGAAAGCGCGCTTGAGGTATACGCCATGGTGTCAGTGCCGTGCGTGATGACAAATGCGTCAAACAGATCGTAATGATTCTGGATTGCCCGGGCGATCAAGAGCCAGTCCTCCGGCTGGATGTTGCTTGAATCAATGTTCAGGATTTGCATCGTGGTCACGTCGCAAAAGGTTTTGACTTCCGGGACGTAGCCAAGAATTTCTTCCCCCTGGAAGGTAGGAACAAGGCCGTTTTTGGTGTTTTTCGCAGAAATAGTGCCGCCGGTCATAAGAAGCAGGATTTTCTTCAAGGGGTTTCCCTCCACGCAATACAGTATCATATATTTCCCTGGGGAAAAAATCCACTGCCTTTTAACGTTCCAGAACGGCCAGCGGGCTTTTGCCGAATCCGGGCGCACCTGGGGATCGGCCAGCCCCGGGAGGCGGGGAATTTTCATGCAATGCCGTGCTTGTGAACAGGCGGGGAAATTCCGATAATGATACCAGGCGGTATAACCTACTGCTATTTTCAGATTGTATTCTATGGTATTAACAAGGTAAGGTTAAGGAAGATAGGTTTTGCGCATTTCTTTGGGGGGAATATGAAAAAGATATTGAATGCCCTATTGCTTTTGGCCTGCGTTTCGGCGTGGTGCCCTGGGCAGGACAGCTTCGCCCGGGGCGAGGGCCTGTTCATGCAGAACAAGCCGGGGGAGGCGGCTGTCTACCTTGAAAATTCCATTGCCGAGGACCCCGGCCAGGTAAAGGCCTACCTGTACCTTGGAATCGCCTACGAGCAGATGGGCAAAACCGACGAGGCCATCGCCGTGTACCGCCAGGTTTTAAGCCGGGCCGGGGACATGGCCGCCGCCGTTGCCTGCAACCTCGGCAACGCCTATTTCAGGAAGGGCTTTGCCACCGAGGCGGAGGCGATGTACACCCAGGCGCTGGGCGCCGACCGCGTGTTCGCCCCGGCCTATCTTGGCAGGGCAAACGCCAGGATCAAAAGGGGCTCTCTGCGGGACGCCGTCGCCGACTACGAGCAGTACCTCGCCCTGGAGCCGAGAAGCCCCCAGCGCGCCTCCATCGAGCGGCTTACCGCCTTCATCAGGGCGGAATTCGCCGAATCGGAGCGGCGGCGGCTGGTCGCCGAGGAAGCCCAGCGGGTTGAGGCCGAGCGGCGGCAGGCCCTGCTGGACGAGGTTGCCGCCTCGCTGCAAAGCGCAGCCGGGGCAAGCCAGGGGCTTTCCACCGGCGCGGAAAACATCGAGGGATACGACGGCGAGTTTGAGCTTGAATGAAAACGAACGCCACCGTTGACAAGCGGATAATCGCCGCCGGCATTGCCGCCCTCGTGCTGATCGCGCTCCTTTCCGGCGGGATAGTCTTTCTCGCAATCGACCGAAACGCCGCCGCGGCCAGGGCGCTGGAGCAGGAACTTCGGCTGGCGGAGCAGGGGCAGCAGCGGGATTTTATCTTTGCCAGCGTGCTGTTCTCCACCGGGGAGTACCAGCTTGCCCTCGACCTCCTCAACCAGCTTCTGGCGGAAGAGCCTGGCAACCCGGCCTTCCTCGCCCTGAGGGACAGGATAATTGCCGGGCAGCTTTTTGCCGCAGGGGAATTCCAGCAGGCGATGGACATCATCGAGCGACTCCTTGCCAGCGACCCCGGCAACGAGGACTATCTCGCGCTGAAGAACAAAATGCAAAAAGAACCGGCCCAGGCGCAGGCAAGCGCCGAGCCAGGCCCGCAGGAGACAGAGGCACAACTCCAGCGGGAAGCGGCGGCGGCACGGCGCAGGGCGCAACAGGAAGAGCTTGCGCGGACATCGAGGGAATTGCAGGAGCGGATGCGGGCGGTGAACGACCTCGTTTCGCAGGGCGCCGCCCTTTTGGAGCGGGGCGACTTTGCCGGCGCGGATCGGGCTTTTGCCGAGGCGCGGAAGCGCATGCCGCCGGGGCAGGGCCGCTTCGAGTCGCAGAAATTCGCCGAGATCGCCGACGCATGGTACGATGCCTCCGCCCGCAGTCCCGACAGCCCCGCCGGTGCCGAGGCCGCGCAGAAGGCAGCTTCCTTTGCAAGGGAATCAATCGCCAAGGATCCCAGCCAGGCCCTCCCCCACTCTGTCCTTGGGAAGATCAGCCGCGACCGGCGCGAGTGGGATCAGGCAATTGCCTCGTTCAGGGAAGCCTCCCGCCTGGACACCTCCAGTTATGTCTACCAGTATGACCTTGGCCGCAGTTATTTTTCGGTTAGGAACTACGCCGACGCGCGGGGGGCATTTGAATCCTCCGTGGGGATAAACCCCAATTTCGAGACCGGCTGGTACAACCTCGGCGGCACTCTCAGGCTTTTGAACCGCCACGACGAGGCCCTTACCGCATACCGCAGGGCAATATCGGTCAAGGCCGACTACGCACTCGCCCACCGGGAGATCGGGCGGATTCTCTTTGCCAGAAAGGACTACCGGGGGGCGCAGGAAGCCTTCGCCAATGCCCTGCGGCACAACCCCGGCGACCTCGCCTCGCTGCGGGAGCTTGGCGCGGTGCAGAGCGCGGCGGGCAACTACGGGGCCGCCGAGGAATCATTCGCCAGGGCGTTGCAGTCAGCGCCCGCCGACGGCCAGACCAACTACAACATGGCCGTGGTGAAGCTCGCCCTCAACAAGAACGCCGAGGCGCTTTCCTTCGCCCGCCACGCATTCGACTCAAACCCTTCGAGCGCGGTGTACGCCTACACAATGGGGCTTGCGCTTGAGGCAATGGGCGAAACCGAGCCTGCCGCCGACGCATACCGCAGGGCCGCCCTGATGGACACCCAGTACGCGCGGCCAAGGATCAACCTGGGGAAACTCTTCATAGAGCGGAACAGCTACGACGACGCGATTCGCTACCTTAACGAGGCGTACAATATAGAGCCGGGGAATTTCGAGGCAAACAACAACCTCGGCGCGGTATACGCCAAGATGGAAAACTGGAGTTCCAGCGTGCGGCACTACGAGCGCGCGCTGGCGGCGGATTCGAGAAACCCCACCGTGCACCTGAACCTGGCGCGGGCCTGCACCAGCGCCGGAGACCTGGCAAAGGCGCGCAATTCCTACCAGGCCGCGCTGCAGCTTGCCCCCGACAACTGGGATGCCCTCTTCGAGCTGGGAAAAATCTGCGTCAGCTTGGGAATGCCCGACGATGCGCGGCGATACCTTGGCGACCTCCTGCGCCGCAACGCCTCGTACCCCGGCAGAGCCGACGCGGAGCGGATTCTCGCGGGGCTGTAGGCTTGTTCTCGAAAATATTTCACGCAGTGGCGCGGAGGGGCTGCGGCTGCGTGGGATTATGCCTAATGAGCTAATGCCTGAGACAATTTTGTGCGCAAATTTCCTGTCATTCCCTCAGCCGCAATCGGTAAATTTCCCTGTCATTACCAATGCCCACAATACAGAAAATCTCACCGTTTTTCCCCCATGAAGGCGAGAACACGGTGGAATTCCCGCTGCTTAAGGGCGAAACGTTGGTGCCGTCGGCGTTCATCACGTAGATGTGCCGCTGATCCCTTTGGGATGTGGCCTTTGTCCTGTCCACAGTGCTTTTCGCAAAGAGGATTCTCCTGCCGTCCGGCGAATAGCTGGGCGTATAGCAGTCAAATTGAGGATCGGTATACAATTGCGTGGACTGGAAGAAGCTGTCCAGCGTCATCTCGAAAATATCCCCGTTCCTGGTAAATACGATCTTGTTTTGGGTGGGATGCCATGACGGCGATATGCCGTCTCCTATAAAAGTAGGTTCCGCCCCGTTTTCTTTGACAGTCACCAACTGCCATCTTCCGCCCCTCCATACCGTGCACGCTATCAGGCCGTTTTTTATTACGGGCATGTCGTCGGAATCCCCGATGGATGAGTGGGTGATATAGGTTCTTCCGCCCCCTGACACGTTGGAGCGCATTATTCTTCCCGAGCCGCCCTCATAGGATATGTACAGATACCGGGAGTTGTCTTCATACCATGATGGGTTATAGGCAAAATCGCTAATCAGCGGCGTCTTGGCGGGGCTGGAGGCATTCCGTAGGTACATAATGTTCCAGACCCAGTTGCCGCTGCTGTCCCTTGCGGACGCTTCGGTGTACAACAGCCTGGTTCCGTCGGGGGAAACCGCCAACCTGTTTTTCATAAGCCTGTCATTGGTAATCTGCGTTACCACTGTGGTAAGCCCCTCCGCCCAGATCACTTCCGTTTTTGGCGCGGGCGCAGGTCTGGGCGCGGGCGCGGGTTCGGGCGTGCCTGAGCACGCGATTGCCAAAAAAGCTAATGCAGCGATACCCATAACCGCTATTCCGCGCTTGACCAATCTGTTCCTCATGATTGTCTCCTTGTTAGGTGAATTTTATATGCAATACTCTACAAATAGAGCGATTGAACCCATTGATGCTATCCGCCCGGGGGAAGCCGGTTTACGCATAAGCTCAAAAATTCGCGCCTGGCGCCAGGGCGTTATCCGGCACATTACCCGGAACCGGCGCTGTGCTTCCGCTTTGCGCTGAATCGCGTAAGACCACATCGCCGATGGCGACCACATCGCCGGTGGCGGTTACGCTTTTGAAACCAAAAATCAGGTTAACCCCCAAAGTAACTGGAATTCCAATAGTTAGTGCTTCAGAATAACCAAGTACACCAGAAACTACTGTTGCAACGGTGCCGACAAAAATAAGCGGTATCTGGAGTGCAGAAAGCCCGCCGGTTATGGTAATATTCCTAATATCAATATCTCCCTGATATTTTCGCCGGGCGATTTTCATCAATTGGTTGTACGCTTTTGCCTTTATGCGGTTTTTCTGGGGGATGTGGAAAGGTTGAAAAAAGGCAATCGTATCCGTAACCGTATCGATTATTTGCGCCTCGGCCTGCTCCTCGGGGGACATCATTCTGTCCTGCAATGAAACGCAGGACGCCAGAAAGGCGGCCAGAACCATCGCCGCCAAAAACGAAAAAGCATTGTTTTTCATGCAAAAACTCCTTGGGGCTGGTTACGCTATCGATGAAACCGACAGCCCCACGCCCCGCTTTTTGGTGTATCCGCCCCAACAGGCGGATTTAGCCAGGCTTTTCCGTAGTCCACGCCCAAAAAACGGGGGGAATCACAAGAAATCCATATAGAATTATAGACTATAGTTCAAATTGGATTTTGTCAATATCAGCAAGACAGGATTCAATAGGGGAGGTTGCAGGGGTTATGAGACATGGATGGACAGGCCATAAAGGACACGCTAGGCAAAAATATCAAAATATTACGGGCCAGAAGGGGGCTTTCCCAGGCCGATTTTGCCGAAAAAGCGGACATTTCCATTCCTTTTTTGAGCAACATTGAGCGGGGCATTAAATATCCCCAGCCGGACATGCTTTCAAAAATAGTAACCGCCCTCGGCGTTGAGGTTAATGATTTATTTGCGGCGAACCTTGAGTCTGGCGAGGGCAATAAGCTATTAAATCATATGTCGGAAGACATCACCAAAAACGTGAATTTAGCAATGGCGAAAGTTTTTAAGCGGTACCTGGGTAAATCACCTGTGCCAAAATAACCCGCATAGCGCGACATGGCCTATACGGTCATGGGCCGGCAATCCTTGCCCACAGGTCTTCAAAGGAAACCTCCAGCCCCGGCAAGATAGCAACGGGAACACGGGCGTTGCCCTCGTAAGCCGTGCTGAGGTAATGCCCGTTCTCGTAGATATGGACCTCCACCCCTTCTTCCTCCGGGTGAATCACCCAGTACTCCCGCACCCCCGCTTTAAGGTAATGCTGGAATTTGATAAACAATTCACGGCGGGAATTTGAAGGCGACGCGATTTCAACCACCAAATCAGGGGGGCCGTTGACCGAGCCCTTGCCGAGCTTGCCTTTATCGCACACCACCAGCAAATCGGGCTGCACCACCGTGTCGTCCGAATTGTCCTCCTCGGGAAACAGGCGCACGTCCAGCGGGGCTGCAAACACCTTGCAAGGCTTGCCTTGAAGCCAGTTGTCGAATTTTGACGACAATCCCATCAGAAATGCCTGGTGCGCCACCGAGGGGGAGGCCATCTGGAAAACTTCCCCGTTAAAAAGCTGGTACCGCTGGGGGCCTTCCCACTCCAGGTAGTCGGCGTAGGTATAGCGGCGGCTCTCGTCAAAATCTTCTTCTATTCTCATGGCATCAGACAACGGCTTTCTCCTGCCAACCAGTATAGAGCATCACCGGGCAATCCGCAAGAAACGGGGGGATAGGGACTGGGGACTGGGGGCTGGGGACTGGGGACTGGGGGCTCGGGGCTGGGGGCTGGGGAGTGGGGACTGGGGGCTGGGGACTAGGGACTAGGGACTGGGGGCTGGGGACTAGGGACTGGGGGCTGGGGACTAGGGACCGGGGACTGGGGACAGGATGTTCTTCCTCATTCCCCACTCCTCATTCCCCATTCCCCATTCCCCATTCCCCATTCCCTGTTCCCCAGTCCCCATCACGGAAATCAATTTTGACGATTTAAGGAAGAAAAGATGGTAGAATGGAGGGATGGGAGAGGGAATAAGCATAATAGAGTATTTTAGCGAAGTAGAGACCTGCGAAGAGCACA
>JAISSG010000131.1 GCA_031273185.1 Treponema sp.
CAAGAAGCGTACTTGCGGCAATATTTCTCTACGCTATCAGCATTGCGTCGCCGTAACTGAAAAAGCGGTAGCCTTCCCTGATCGCCTCCGCATAGCTTTCAAGGATCGATTCCCTGCCCGCAAAAGCCGACACCAGCATCAACAAGGTTGATTCTGGCGTGTGAAAATTGGTGAACATCGCATCAATAACGTCAAAGCGGTAACCGGGGTAGATAAAAATTGCAGTACTCCCCTCCCCACGCTTGAGCCTTCCCGCTTCCCATGCGCTTTCCAGTGTCCGCACGCTGGTAGTACCAACCGCGATGACCTTGCGCCCCTGCGCTTTAGCCCTTTCGATTTGTGCCGCCGTTTGTTCGTCAATGCTAAAATATTCCCGGTGCATCAAATGATCTTCAATGTTTTCGCTACGAACCGGCAAGAACGTTCCCAGCCCCACATGAAGGGTGAGAAAAGCGGTCTCAATCCCGGCGGCGGCAAGGCGGCGTAACAGCCCTTCGGTAAAGTGCAGTCCGGCGGTCGGCGCGGCGGCGGAACCCGGCACAGCGGCATACACCGTCTGGTAACGCTCCGCGTCCGCCTGCTCATCCTGCCGCTTGATGTACGGTGGCAGGGGAATGTGTCCGTAACGGTCAAGCCATGCGTCATCGATGTCACGGTCGAACGCAAGCAAGCGGAACACCCCTTCCCTGCCGGTAATTTCCGCCTGGGCAACTTCCGTGCCGCCTTCATCGAAAAAAGCGTATTGGCTACCCGGCTTGCGGCGTTTGGCGTGTTGGGCGATGGCTTTCCATGTTGGGGACTGGGGACTGGGGATCGGGGACTGGGGATCGGGGAATTCGGAAACCCTAGTCCCTAGTCCCTGTTTCCTAGTCCCTGTTTTTTCCAGCAATAGAAACTCGACCGTAGCGCCTGTTTGCAGTGACTTCCCGATAAGCCTCGCTTTTCTTACTTTTGAATTGTTGAACACCAGCAGCGGCAGACCACCATCTTTGCCGCGAAATTCGTTCTGGCAAAGTATATCGGGTAGATCATCAACCATGCGATGCAGGCGTTTTCCCGTTTGGCGATCAAGCACCATGAGGCGGCTCTGTCCCCGGCTTTCAGGTGGGTATTGCGCTATAAGGCTTTCGGGAAGATCGAAATTAAAATCGCTGGTTTTCATTTGCAAGAATTATTGATTAAAAAGTGAAGTGTTACCGTATTCGGGCGATGCGTTAGGCGTAAGTCCAAGGTGGCCGTAGGCAAGGTCGGTTACCATCCTCCCACGGGGACTGCGCTGTAACAGACCAGCCTGTATAAGGTACGGCTCGTAGTAGTCCTCCAGCGTTTCAACCGATTCGCCGATGGAAATGGCAAGTGTTTCCGCCCCCACCGGGCCGCCCCGGTATCGCTCCACGATGATTTTAAGGATGTCCCGATCCTGTTTCTCCAGCCCCAGCGAATCAATTTCAAGCCGCTCAAGGCCGTCGCGCACTACCGGCAGCGTTATCGCGGCGCTGCCGGCAAACTGGGCAAAATCCCGCATACGCCTGAGCAGGCGGTTTACCACCCGTGGCGTTCCCCGCGACGACTTTGCCAAAAGCGACGCAGCATCGGCGTTTATCTTTACGTTAAGCAGGCCCGCAGAGCGGCGGACAATAGCCTCCATGTCCTGCTGCTGGTAAAACGAAAACCGGCAGGTAATACCGAAGCGGCTGATCAGCGGGCCGGAAACAATCCCCGCCTTGGTCGTTGCGCCGACCAGCGTAAAAGGCTGAATGGGTATCCGCAGGGTACGCGCCATCGGCCCCTGTCCCACGACCCAGTCCAGCTCGTAGTCCTCCATGGCGATGTACAGCAGTTCCTCGATGGCGGGCTTCAGCCGGTGAATTTCATCGATAAAAAAAACTTCATTTTTTTTCAGGTTGGTAAGCAGGCCAACAAGGTCTTTTGGCTTCTCCATTGCCGGCGCCGATGTTTGCACAAAGCCCGTTTCAAGCTCGTTGGCAACCACCTGCGCCAGCGTGGTTTTACCGAGTCCCGGCGGGCCAATCAAAAAGAGGTGGTCAAGGCTTTCGCCCCGTTCCTTCGCCGTGCCAATAAACACCGAGAGGTTTTCCTTCATCGCCTGCTGTCCCAGAAACTCCGCAAGCCGTTTTGGGCGCAGGCTAAAGTCCCGATCATCCTCGCCCTGTATCGGCTCAGGGTGAACAATCCCCTCGTTCTCTTTTTTCTTTCCCATTTGTTACCTGTTCACTGTTAATTGCACAATCGCAGCCTTGAAGAGCCGCTTCTCTTTTTCGTCCGGGGGCAGATTGGCAGGAAGCTCCGCCTCGGCACGGGCAACGGCTTCAGCAGCAGCCCGCTTTTCGTAGCCCATTTCGGCTAACGCTTCAACAAGGTCGCTGTACGGCGAGGCTGCCGTCGAAGCTGTTTGCGTAGTAACCAGTTTCCCCTTCAGCGCAAGGAGCATTTTCTGCGCGGTCTTTTTTCCCAGCCCGGGAACCGCTTCCAGCCGCTTCGAATCCTCCGTTTCCAGTGCGCGCTCATGCTCTTCCTGCCCGATGCCGCCCATTATTTTCAGCGCGTTTTTGGGGCCTATGCCATCAACCTTGAGCAGTTCCAAAAAAGTGTCCCGCCGGGCGCAGTCGGCAAAACCGAACAGGCGCATCTGGTCCTCACGGTGGTACAGCCAGGTAAAAACCCGGCATTCCCCGCCAGGGGGCGGCAGCCGATCCATGTCGCTGGCGGGCATGGCAATTTCCCATTCCACCCCGCCGGTAAGGATAAAGGCCGCCTCGCCGCCCTTCCCGCCGACAATGCCCTGAATGCTGTTGAACATGGCTAACCATAGCATTTTTTTGAAAAAAAATCGAGAAAACCCTTGACTTTTCCAAGGAATAGGATATAATCAGACTAGTCAGACTATATGATATATCAGTTTTAAGGGGGAACCATGTCTTTTTATACGCAGGGCAAAACCAGAGAAAAAGCTGTTGTCTGGCAGGTACAGGAGGCAAAGGCTATGTTCAGCGAGGTCATCAAAGCAGCCGCAGTGAAGCCCCAGACAATCACCATCCGGGGCAAGGAAACGGCGGTGATTCTTTCGATTGACGAGTATAGGAAGCTCGCCCGTCCCAAGCAGACGCTGTACGAATTCATCCAAAATTCCCCGTTTCGGGGTGTTGAGCTTGAATTGCCGCAGCGGTTTCCTGAAAAAATGAGGGATGTTAGCCTGTGAAATACCTGTTGGACACCAACATACTTTCGGAAATGCAGAAGCCAAACTGCAATCCAAAGGTCAGGGCATTTGCCGATGAACTCCCTGCGGAGGATATGTTTATATGCGCCATTACCATCGGGGAATTGTGTTACGGAGTGGAACGGCTACCTCCCGGCAAAAAGAAACACGAGCTGGCGATCTGGCTCTACACAAAACTCCCCGAATGGTTCAACGGGCGTATTGTTTCGCTTGATACGGACACAATGGCTGAATGGGGAAGGATTCGCGCAAAGACAAAACGGACAACGCCGGTTGTTGATTCCCTCATCGCGTCGGCGGCCATAGTTCACCACATGACCCTTGTAACGAGGAATACCAGAGATTTCGAGGGCTATGAGGGAATCATGATCATCAACCCCTGGGAGTTATAAAAAGGGTTTTCTATGGACAACAGCAGGGCTGCGGCTATGCCAGGAACAAGCCCCGCGTCAAAGCTGGCAATTCAGAATTCAAAATAAATTCTACATCAATATTGGGCATTTTTTATGGAAAAATAATACAAACGCTCCGAATTCACCGAAGAAGACAGATAATTCGTAAAATGTGTCCTAAACTCAGTATTTTTTAACCTTCGGTAGGGATATTTTGGAGTTTGGTATCTGATACCGAGGCAGCTACCACATTCCTTATTTTTGAATTCTGAATTGCTGCGTCAAAGCTGGCAGGGCCAGC
The DNA here is from genome assembly GCA_031273185.1 of Treponema sp. The sequence continues at coordinate 3,935 of JAISSG010000131.1, forward strand.
GCACTATATAACGTGAGTTCGAAGAAGAAATTAAACGGTAATCGCCAAAGCCCTCTCGTCTCCCGGAACACGAATGGACGGCTTATGAGGCAGGAAACTGTATGCCGATAAAGCCGCCAGTACATTGACCATGAAATTAACGAC
>JAISSG010000163.1 GCA_031273185.1 Treponema sp.
TATTTAAACACCCCTTTACATAATAAATATGCCTACCGCGCCGAAGGCGCATTCTTTAATTCATCCATATCTTTAATCCAATTATCCTAAAATTAAGTTTAGGACAACTGGCGCATAACTACCGTTTCATGAGGCTTTTCCAAAACTTCAGTTTCGGAACAACTTCCTCTAAAAAACATCGCCTGTTACCTGCTCATCCCATCCCGATGTCCCGCCTAAACCCCATGCCGTCAAAGTCGATCGCTGCCAGGCCCTGATAGGCGGCAGAACGGGCTTCGGCGGCGTTTTTGCCATAAGCAAAAACGGTAAGCACCCTGCCGCCCGACGTTAGCAAAGACGGGGTTTTGCCTGACGCAGTGCCTGCCACGGCTTTAGCCGCTGCGCCGCTGACGAATACCTTGGCTCCGGTTTTTTCAAGCGCCGCCGCGTCAATGGCGATAGCGTCGCCCCTGCGATAGGGGCCGGGGTAGCCGTCGGCCACGGCGACCGGGGCGCAGACAGCGCCGGGCTTCCACGCGAGGGGGCATTCCTCCCCGGAAAGAATGGCGGCGCAGAGATCAACCAGATCGAAATCGACCAGCGGCAGCACCGCCTGGGTTTCCGGGTCGCCGAGGCGCACGTTGTACTCAAGCAGGTAGCAGCGGTCTGCCCGCACCATCAACCCGAAAAAAATAAAGCCCCGGTAGTCCAGCCCCTCGGCCTTCATCCCTTCAAGCGTCGGTTCCAAAATTGATTTCCTGAAATCATCCTGGGCCGCCGGCGAAAAATCAGGGACAGGGGCTATAGCCCCCATGCCGCCGGTGTTCGGGCCCTGCGCCCCGTCAAAGCGGCGCTTGTGATCCCTTGCCGAGATAAACGGCAGGATAAAGCCTTTGCCCCCAGCGACGCTGACCGCAGCCAGCACCGACACTTCCGTCCCTTCAAGGAATTCCTCCAGCAGCACTGAGGTCCCGGCATCGCCGAGGCTTTTGTCCCGCATAAGGAAATCCAGCGCTGCCTCGGCCTCGTTCAGGTTATGCGCGATTATCACGCCCTTTCCGGCGGCAAGCCCGTCGGCCTTTATTACGAGGGGGGGAATAGGGTTTGGGGACTGGGGACTGGGGGTGAAATGTTCAACCGCAAAGGCGCGGGCTTTTTCGGGATCGGTAAAATCGCTGCCCCTGGCGGTACGGATGCCGTACTTTGCCATAAATGCCTTGGAATAAATTTTGCTGGCCTCAAGCCGTGCCGCCTCTTTGCCGGGGCCGATAACCTCAAGCCCTGCATCGCGCAACGTGTCGGCCAGGCCCTCGGCAAGGGGCAGCTCCGGGCCGATAACGGCAAGGTCGATTGTTTCCCCCAGGGCGAATTGCTTGAGTTCTTCCTGCCCCTGGGCAGATGCGGGGTCTACAGCCAGGGGAACATTTTCGCACTTGGCTTCCATTGCGGTGCCGCCGTTTCCCGGCGCGACAAAGACCCGCTGTACTTTGTCCGATTGGGCAAATTTCCAGGCGAGGGCGTGTTCCCTGCCGCCCGAGCCGACTACTAGTACCTTCATACCGCTCATATCCTGACATTGTAGCCGATCGGTAAATATGATACAATGGGCCGTATGGGCAAAACCTATGTCTTCGTGAACCAGAAGGGGGGGGTCGGCAAGACCACCTCGGCCCTGAATATAGGCGCGTACCTCGCCGAAGAGGGAAAAAAGGTGCTGCTGGTGGATTTTGACGCCCAGGCAAACCTTTCCAGCGGCGTGGGGGCAAGGCCGCTCAAGCCCGGAATCTACGAGCTTCTGGCGGGAACGGCAACCATTGACCAGGCAATCAAGAAAACCGCTGTTTCCCGCCTTGACGTAATCCCCGCCAGCATCGACCTGTCCGGCGCGGCGGTGGAGCTTATCGAGCAGAAGGAGCGGGACATGTTCCTGAGAAAAGCCCTCGCTCCGGCAAAAGACCGCTACGACTTTATCCTGATAGACTGCCCTCCCAGCCTCGGCGTGCTGACCCTCAACGGCATGGCGGCAGCCGACTCGGTGCTTATCCCCATGCAGTGCGAATACTTTGCGATGGAGGGCCTGAGCCTGCTGCTGCAGACCGTCCAGCGGATACAGCGCGGCCTGAACCGCTCCCTGAGCATCGGGGGGATTTTCTTCACCATGTACGATCCCCGGACGAGGCTTGCCCACGACGTTATCAAGCAGGTCAGCGCCTATTTTAAGAAAGCGGTCTTTTCCACGGTGATCCCCCGGAACGTCCGCCTGTCGGAAGCGCCTTCCCACGGGCAGCCCATCGTGCTGTACGATCCCAACTGCCCCGGCGCGAAGGCCTACCATAGCCTCGCCAGGGAAATAATCCGGCGCAATGCCAGGAAAGGCTGACATGGCGCGAAGGACAGGGCTGGGAAGGGGCCTAGACGCCCTGCTTCCCGGCGGCAATGGCGCGGCGAACGGCTTTGGGGACGGAAAAACCCCCGAAAAGCAAAGGGGGAGGCATGGCGCGTCGCAGGGCGAGGTGGTGCAGCTTGCGATTGACCGGCTCGTCGCCAACCCCGGCCAGCCTCGCAAACATTTCGACGAAACCGAGCTGAAGGAACTGGCGGACTCCATCGCCGAGCACGGCATCATCCAGCCGATAATCGCGGCGGACGCAGGCGACGGCTCGTGCATCATCATCGCCGGCGAGCGGCGTACCAGGGCGGCGCGGCTGGCCGGCCTCGCCGCAGTCCCGGTCATCATCCGCGATTACACCGACCAGAAGCGGCTGGAGGTTTCCCTTATCGAAAACATCCAGCGAAGCGATCTTAACCCCATCGAGGAAGCGGCGGCCTACAAGAACCTCATGGACTATTCCAGCCTGTCCCAGGAAGAGCTTGCCGCAAAAGTCGGCAAAAGCCGCTCCGCCGTCACCAACGCCCTGCGGCTGCTGAAGCTCCCCGCCGAGGTGCAAAAAAGCCTTGAGACCGGCCCGGAAAATGGCGGCATCAGTCCCGGTCATGCACGCGCCCTGCTTGCCGTGACGGACAAAAAACTACGGGAAAAGCTGTTTAAGGAAATCACCGGGAAGGGGCTTTCCGTGCGCGAGGCGGAAAAGCGAGCCTCCGCGCTGAACGCCGCGCCCGCAACCGAGGGGGAAGCGGCAACGCCCAAGCGCCCGGTAGAAATCACCGATATGGAAGAAAAGTTCATCGGGAGGCTGGGAACTAAAGTTACCATTGACGGCGGGCTAGAGAAGGGCCGGATCCACATCGACTACTATTCGATGGAGGACCTG
>JAISSG010000057.1 GCA_031273185.1 Treponema sp.
AGACACTTGTTCCTGGCCGCCATCAAAAGCAAAACCTTCTGGCAGCCGGCCTCGCCCTGCTTGGCCTGGGCCTGCCGCACGGGGCAATCAGGGAGGGCCTGGGATCGTTTCCCGGCGCGGAGCACCGGCTGGAACTGTTCCACAAGGCAAAGGGCGTTGACTTTTACAACGACAGTGCCGCCACCATTCCCGAAGCGGCGGCGGCGGCAGTTGATGCCCTTGGCGGCGACGGGCGGCTGGTTCTGGTCACCGGCGGCACCGACAAGAACCTCGACTTTTCGCCGCTGGCTCAGGCGGCTGGGCGGGCAAAGGCGGCGATCCTCCTTGCCGGAACGGGCAGCGAGAAACTCTGCGCCATGCTTGCCGACGCATATGTCGCCTGCCTCGGCCCCTTTGATTCGGTAGACAAGGCCGCAGCCGCAGCCCTGGAAGCCGCAACGCCGGGCGACCGCGTTGCCCTCTCGCCGGGCTGCGCTTCCTTTGGGATGTTCCTCAACGAGTTTGACCGGGGGCACAAGTGGAAAGAAGCGGTCAGGCGGCTGGCTTAGGGGCGCACTTTTGGACTTGGAAATGCTACAGGAGCGGGCGAGAATTATCAGGCAGGTTCGCTCTTTCTTTGATGCCAAAAATTACCTTGAACTCGACACCCCCCTCCTGTCGCCCGACCTGATCCCCGAATCCTGCCTTGAGGTCTTTGAAACCCGCCGCATCCTCCCCAACGGTAACAGTCACCCCTACTGGCTGATCCCATCGCCTGAAATATGGATGAAGAAAATCATCGCCCAACATCGCGCCAGCGTCTACCAGATATGCAAGTGTTTCCGCAACGGGGAATCCTCCGGCTTTCTCCACAGCCCGGAATTTACCATGCTGGAATACTATACGATGAATGCCGGTTACATGGATTCGCTGCAAATCACCGAAGACCTGTTCGCTTTTTTGTCACGGGGACTAGAGACTAGGGACTGGGGACTGGGGGGAAGCCTTTGCGTTACTTTCGACCGATTGACCGTGGCGGAGGCCTTTGCCCGCTTTGCCGGTTTTGACCTGTTCGCCGCAGCCGAAAAAGCCGGGCAGATGGAAACAGAGGCCCGCAGGCTGGGGCTTGCCCCCCCCGAAGGCTTGGGGGTGCCGGAACTGTACGATTTGATCTTTATCCATGCGGTGGAGCCCTGCCTCAAGCAAAACCGGCCCATCGCCCTGCTGGACTACCCGGCCTTTGTCCCCTGCCTGGCACAGCGCGGCGCGGACGGCAGAACGGTGGAACGCTGGGAACTGTACTGGAACGGCATCGAGCTGGCCAACTGCTTCTCCGAGGAAACCGACCCGGGGCGGGTACGGGATTTTTTCAAGAGCGAGGCTGCGGCAAAAGAGCGGCATGCCCTGGTGCGGCATACGGTGGATCATGGTTATTGGAAGCTTTTCCAGGGAAACCCGCCCTTTCCCCGCTGTTCGGGCGTTGCCCTCGGCCTGGACCGTCTCATCATGGCGCTTTGCGACCGATCGACCATAGACAGCGTGCTGCCCTTTCCGATGCAAGAAATATAAAAAATCTTCAAAAAAAAGCTAAAGTTTTTTCGCCCAAACGCCGAAAAGAAAGATGGTTAGCTGTGTCCCTGCGGAAATTCCGCGGTTACTGCGGCGGAGACGGCAGGCCAAACAAAGGCAAGGATGCCTTTGCACATTTTCAAGGAGGATCTTATGATCATCAATCACAACCTGAGCGCAATGTTTGCGGACAGGTCCCTCAAGGTAACCCAAACCTACCTTAACAAAAGCATGGAAAAGCTTTCATCCGGTCTGCGCGTCAACCGCGCAGGTGACGACGCTTCCGGCCTGGCCGTATCCGAGAAACTGCGGGCGCAGATCCGCGGCCTCAACATGGCCTCGTTCAACGCCGCCAACGGCATTTCGTTCATCCAGGTAAGCGAAGGCTACCTCCAGGAGACCGAGGATATTCTCCATCGCATCCGCGAGCTGGCTGTCCAGTCTGCCAACGGCATCTACAGCGAGGAAGACCGGCTGTACATCCAGATCGAAGTTTCCCAGCTTGTGGACGAAGTTGACCGGATTGCAAGCCATGCCCAGTTCAACGGCATGAACATGCTCACCGGAAGGTTCGCCCGCGCGACCGGCCAGAACGTCCCCACTGCCTCCATGTGGTTCCACATCGGCGCCAACATGGACCAGAGGGAACAGGTGTACATCGGCACCATGACTTCCGACGGCCTTGGCATCCGCGACGTCAGCGACGGGACCTTTGTCAGCCTGGCAACCCCGGAAACCGCCAACCGCACCATCGGTACGGTCGATGCCGCCCTGAGGACCGTCAACAAGCAGAGGGCGGACCTCGGCGCCTACCAGAACAGGCTTGAGCATGCCGTCCGCGGCCTTGACGTTGGAGCCGAAAACATGCAGGCGGCGGAATCCAGGATTCGGGACACCAACATGGCCAACGAAATGGTCGAGTATGTCCGCCACCAGATCCTCTCCCAGGCCGGTACCGCCATGCTGGCGCAGGCCAACCAGAGAGGCACTTCGGTCTTGCAACTTTTGCAGTAATGTAGTATAATTTCAGTTGGAGGGGAGTATCGGCGCGGAAAGCGGTCTCCTCTCCTTTGGAAGATTACAGGGCGGCTTCTGGTTTTCCAGGCAGCCGGTGTTCTTTGAAAAACACCTTCCGTTGATGCGCGGAGCGGCGTGAAACGCCTATTCTTGCTCGGTGCAATGCACCGCTGGCTAAGGATAGCCGTTTCGCCCCGTAGCGCGGCTCTTTCGGGGACGGCGGCGCGAACCCGTTCCCGAAAGAACCGCTTCCGCGGCGCGGTCCCGGCATGGATGGCTGGGACAGTCAACACATGGAGGGTAATTATTATGGTAATTAATCACAACATGAGCGCAATGTATGCCGATCGTCAGCTCGGCATAACCCAGGTTGATCTCACCAAGAGCATGGAAAAGCTCAGTTCCGGGATGCGGATCAACCGCGCCGGGGACGATGCTTCCGGGCTTGCGGTTTCCGAAAAACTGAGAAGTCAGATTCGGGGGTTAAACCAGGCTGAGCGCAATATCCTAAACGGCGTGTCTTTTATACAGACCGCCGAGGGCTACCTTCAGGAAACCCAGGATATCCTGCATCGGGTACGCGAACTGGCCGTTCAGTCGGCCAACGGTATCTACACCGAAGAGGATCGCTTCATGATCCAGGTGGAGGTATCGCAGTTGGTGGACGAAGTGAACCGCATCGCAAGCCATGCCCAGTTTAACGGCATGAACATGCTTACCGGGGCTTTTGCCCAGGATGCCGAAAAGGTAATGCAGTTCCACGTTGGCGCCAATATGGACCAGAACGAAAGGGTCTATATCAACGCGATGACCGCGTCGGCCCTTGGCCTGGAAAACGGCCAGGGAGAAGAGGGTATCATTTCCATTGCTACCCCCGAGGACGCAAACCTCACCATCGGCACCCTGGACAGCGCATTAAAGATGGTCAACCGGCAACGGGCAGACCTCGGCGCCTACCAGAATCGCTTTGAGATAGCGGCTGAGGGCGTTGCTGTCGCGTCGGAAAACATGCAGGCTGCGGAATCCCGCATCAGGGACGTGAACATGGCTTCCGAAATGGTGAATTTCGCCAAGGATGTCATTCTGAACCAGGCGGGGACCGCGATGCTGGCCCAGGCGCACATGCGGACCCAGTCCGTACTGCAGCTCCTTGGCTAGACGCTGACAGGTTTTTAGGCTGCAATCTGCAGCTCGTTCTATTGCGTTAGAGAGGCTTCTGGATGTCGCCTTTTAGACGCGGGGACGGTGAAGCTCGCGCCCTTCCCGTCCTTTATTTTGAATCACGGGGGAATGCCCGGAGAGCATGTCTTTCCGGGTACCCCATTGCCTTGCCAGGGAGGGTAAGGCCAGGAGGGGAACAGGGAGGTACCATGAGTATATCTATCTCTAGCGTTGGATCCAGCGTTAGCTTTGCCCCGACGCTGGAACTTCCCAGGACGCAGGTAAAAACTGCGGAGCAGAAGGCTGCCATTGACCAACTTGCAGCCTCGCTTCCGGGAAACAGTGGGCAGACGGATTCCAGGCCGCAGGAAATAAGACAGCAAGCGGCGGATATTGAGCGTGTCAGCCAGGCTTTCAACAGAAAGCTCCAGTTTGTGGTAGATCAGCAGTCGCACGAGGTAACTGTCAAGGTCATCGACGCTGAAACCGATAAGGTGATCAAGGTGCTTCCGCCCGAGGAACTCCAGCGGCTGCACAGGAAACTCAAGGAAACCATTGGTTTCTTGTTTAACGAATTGGTTTAGGTCGTCTGAACGCCAAAACTACCGCGATAGCTTGTCCCCGTGACATAGTGGCGTTCTGGCTGCTGGTGGAGGGGGGAATCAGGTCGTATGTCTGATGTCTATATGCCGGGAATACAAAGCCGGTTCAATTCCGAAAAGCTCATCGAAGACCTGATGAGGATCGAGCGTGCCCCCAGGGAAAGAAGCGAACGAACCATTGACAGCCTCGAATCCCAAAAAACCTGGTGGCAGTACCTTGGCCGGCGCGTAACCTCGCTGCGGGAAAGCGCCCGCATGCTTTTTTCCTTTCAAAACCCTTTTAACGAGCGCGTAGCTCGTTCTGCGGACGAAAACGTCATCTCGGCGACGGCAACCAGGGAGGCCAGCGAGCGCGAATATCATTTCGCCATCAAGCAGTTGGCCCAGGCCGACCGCTTTCTTTCGCGTCCTCTTGACGAAAAAACCAGAATAGATGCCGGCACCTATACTTTTTCCACGGGCAAGGACGAAGTCACCCTTAACTTCAGGGGGGGCAGCCTGCGGGAATTTGCCGACGCGCTTAACCGCCGCGGGCGCGACAAAATCTCGGCAAGCCTTATAGCGGTGCAGCCTGGAACCAGGTCCCTGCTTTTGGAATCGAAAGTAACCGGCGCGGAAAACCGCCTTGAGTTTTCCGGCGAAGCGGCGCAGCTCGCAGTGCGCCTGGGAATCGCGGAACAGTCCAACGGGGCCCGCAGGGATCTGCCCATCACCGAAAGCACGGTCAGGGAAACCCTCTTGCCCGGCGGCATCCCGCCCACCGGCCCCATCGCGGTCAACGACGGCGTCCTGGGGCTTCCGCCCCTGGCATCGGCTGCTATTCCTTTTGGCCTGAACATTGAGCCGGATTCGCCGCTGGCGCTGAAAATCGAGACCCTGACTGCCATCAGGACGGATAATTCCCTTGAAATTCCCCAGCCGCCGCCCGGCCCCAGCGTGCCTTCTTCGGGGTCGGTAACATACGGCGGCATTACAATAGAAAACAGCCCCTCGACGGTGACCCTTCCAGAGTGGGTTCCCCCTTCTACTCTCCCCCAAAAGCTGGACAACCTCGCGGTGCTTTCCCTGACCTTTTCCGACGGCACCAGGGCGCCGCTGCCGCCCATCACCGACACGGGGAGCTTTGTCTCGCGGGAATTTAAGCTCGCCGACTTTGCGGCAGGCAAAGCGATCACCGGCCTGAGCATTGACAACGGCAACACCCACCGGGACATCTCCTTTCGCGGCGCGGCGATCTTTGATCCGGGGGCGACCGGCGGGGGCTACAAGCCGCTGAACCCCGTCTCCACCGCGCAGGACGCGATTATATCGATGGAGGGAATCGAGATGATGCGTCCCGTAAACACCATCGATGATATTATCCCCGGCGTTACCATAACGGCGCGGGGCGTTTCCGAAAGGCCCGTAAGGATCAAGGTGGAAACGGATCGCGAGGGTATCAAAGACGCGATAATTACCCTGGTTGGGAACTATAACCGCCTCATGGCAGAGCTTAACGTGCTGACCACCCCCTCGCCGGTTGGCAGGTATTCAAGCGACAGGACAGAGGCCGCTATGGCCATAATAAACGAACTGACCTATCTTGACAAAGACGAGGCTGAAGAAATGCGGTTGCGTCTTGGCGCCTTTGCCGGCGATTCAAGCCTAACCCAGTTCCGGGCCAGCCTTCAAAGGGCTGTTTCGTCAGCCTACCCGACCGAGGCGGAACGGGACCTTGCCATGCTCGCCCAGATTGGGATAGGCACCAACGTCACGGGCGGGCCAGGCTACAACCGGTCAAGGCTGCGTGGCTATCTGGATATTGACCCGAAAGCGCTGGACACGGCTTTGGAACAGAACCTTCCCGCGATACGGCAATTGTTCGGGTCGGACACCGACGGCGACCTGATTGTCGATACAGGGGTTGCCTTCAGCCTGGACAGCATCTCCCGCCCCTTCGTTGAAACCGGCGGCATCATCTCCCTGAAAACGGGATCCATCGATTCGCGGATAAGCCAGGACAGGCGGCGCATTGACACGATTGATCGCCAGCTTGCAGCCAGGGAAAGCCAGTTGAGGCTCCAGTACAGCCGCATGGAAAGCGCGTGGGCGCGCATGGAGCAATTGTCATCCTCCCTTGACAACTTTAGCCAGCAGAACAGCAACAACAGGTAAGGCATGAAAATAACAATAAATGGCGCAGATGCAGACATTCGACCGGAAACGGAAAAAACCGTGGGAGAGGTTCTTTGCGCCCTGGAGGCATGGCTGGACGATTCGGGATTTCGCCTGAGCGGGCTGAGCATTGACGGAGAGACGGCGAGCGTTGGCTCAATGGAAGAATGCTTTGAAAGGAACATTGACACTATTAACACGCTTGACGTAAGGACCAGTTCGCTGCCGCAGCTTATCGCTGAGTGCCTGCTCAACGTAATGCAGGACATCGACGCTTTCGAGGGCGCCGTTTTTGAAGAGCGGCGGCCTTTTGCCGAAAACTGGAAAAAAAGCCCGGAAGCCCGCCTGCTTGCCGAGCAAACCCCCGACCTTTTCGACTGGGCGCTCAAAACCTTTTCCGGCGAAGGCGCCAGCCCGCAGGCGCTTCGCACGCTTGCCGAGGAACGGCTTCAGGAACTGCGGGATCCGGCGGGCGAGATGCGCCGGACCGTGCCGCTGGTCAGCGAAGTGTGCGCCCGTCTTGAGGAATTTCCCCTGGATATCCAGACAGGCAAGGACGCGCGGGCAGCCGAAACGGTAAACGTTTTTTCCGGCGTTGCGGAGAAAGTCTTCCGGGTGTTCAACGTGCTCAAAATGGAAGGCTTCCCGGTGGGGGAAATAATGGTTGAAGCAACGCCCATTTCCACCTGCATATCGGAATTCAACGCGGCCCTGCGGGAGCTGCTTGCCGCCTATGAGCACCGCGACACGGTCATGGCAGGGGACATTGCCGAATACGAGATGGCGCCCCGGCTGCGCCGTTTACACGCTGCCATATTAGGCGCTATAACAAGGAGAGAGCTATGAATATCCTTATAGGTATTTTATCTATGTTTCCCCTGCAAAATGTTAACAATGTGAGGGATTTTGCCTTCAAAAAAAGCGCGCCGAACCCCAATGCAATATACTTTGTCATAGGCATTGGGGTACTGGTGGTTGTCCTGATTATCGTCAACCTCGTCAAAGGCAGTTCCAAAATGCCGACAATCAAGGGAACGAATACCGCAAGCGGCAGTCCAAGGCAATTCTCGATGCTTACCCTGTATCGCCTGACAAGCGGCCTCGGCCTGGACCGGGATCAGTCCAAAATGCTTGAATTTGTGCTGAGGAGCGATAGCGTGACGGATCCGGCGCGCTCGCTCAACTCGTCCAGCCTTCTTGACCGGCACTTCAAGCGGGCCTACCGCCTTATCGAGCGAACCTCCATTTCAGAGGACGAACTCAACCACCGGCTTGCGACGCTTTTTTCCACCAGGAATGTCATTGAAACCAGTTTAAGCATGTCCGACACGACATCAACCCGCCAGATACCCGAAAACGCGGCGGCCGTGCTGACCGTCGGCCAGACAAACTACCCGGTACGGGTAATTTCCTCGCGCGGCGACACGCTGGTTGTGGAAAACCCCACCTCCGCCATCGGCAGCCCGCTCCACCTGGCGAGGGGGAGCAAGGTCAGCCTGGCGTTTTTTACCAAATCCAGCAAAGGCTTTTCGGTGGAAAGCCGCGTCATGGGTTCCACGGATACCGCCGACGGCCCGGTGCTGCAATTGGTGCATTCCGGCCAAATCAAGCGGCTGTCAAACCGCCGTTTCCGCCGCCGCCAGACGGTAATCTCAACCAGCTTCTATTGCGTGCATGTTGAAGAGACCGGGCGAAAAAACGAGAGAAAGATGGTTGTGGACAAACGGAAATTTTCAGGAAATATCCTTGACATTTCCATTGGAGGCTGCTCCATAAAAGCCAGCTCTCCGTTAGGCATAGGGCAACGACTGAAAATCGAATTCACCCGCGAGGATAATTCAATCGTCGTCGCGCTGGGCGAAGTTTTGCGTACCACCAAGGCAGGAGTCAGCACCATCATGAACATCAAGTTCCTCAAGGTTCCCCGCAAATCGCTTAACTCAATCAACGCAATGGTTTACGAGTACGCTGAATAGCGGCTGCCATATAAGAAGGGGATGATGCAATGCAAGTGATTTCGATAAAAGACATTGTCAGGAAAGATGTTCCGATCTACTACCGTCTTTTGTACACCGGTGTAGCAGTAATTGCGTTTAAAAAGGATCCTGAGGACTTCCGCATTGACTTCAGCATAGAGATAAAGCCGACGGGCCAGAAAGAAATTTTTGTCGCGTTTTTGGACAGCCTTGATTATCCCCTTGTCCCTGTTATCAAAGAACTCAAAAACCGGATTGACACCATGCACGTAAATGGAACGCTGCCTGACTGAGCGCAGATCCTCATCGCCGGAAGAAACCGAAGCCCTTGGGCAGGGCATTGCCCGCTGCCTGAAGCCAGGCGCCGTCATTGCGTTACAGGGCGGGCTGGGAGCCGGAAAGACCTGCCTTGCGAGGGGCATCGCCCGCGGGCTGGGAATCGCCGAGAGCGTCACCAGCCCGACCTACATGATCATCAGCGAATACCCCGGAATCATTCCTATGTACCACATTGACGCGTACCGCCTGAGCAGTGACGACGATTTTGACAGCACCGGGGCCGGGGAATACATCGGCGCAGAGGGAGTCACTGTCATCGAATGGCCGGAACGCATACCCCGCTCGATTCCCCCGGACGCAATAACGATACAGATCGAGATCACGGGCCCGCACAGCCGCACATTCCGCATTGAGGGGATAGAGCCGTAGCATGAACCTGCTTGCCATCGACGCCGCCACGGAAAAGTTCTCCGTCGCCCTCGCCGGAAGCGGCGGCACTACCTGGCTTTTTGAAGCCGACGCGGGGCTGCGCCATTCCGAGATGTTGATGGACTGCATCGACACGCTGGTCAGAATGGCGGGGCTCGGGCCGGAAGACCTTTCGGGCGTCGTGTGCATGGGCGGGCCGGGTTCCTTCACCGGCCTGCGAATAGGGTTTTCCGTTGCCAAGGGCCTTGCCCTTTCGCTGGGCATTCCCTGTGCCGCCGTTCCCACGCTGGACTGCATGGCGCGGCCTTTCCACGCACTGCCGGGCGTTGCCGTGCCCGTGCTTGACGCAAAGAAAAAAGCCTTTTTTTGCGCCCTGTACCGGGGCGGCGAAAAGCTCTGCCCCGACATGGACGCAGAGCCCGCGCAGATCGCCCGCGCACTCGCAAACGCGCTTGAGCCCCCGGAACAGGCAATGCTTTTTGGCCCCGGCGCGCAGATGCTCTACGATGCGCTGCAAGCCGCCAACTGCGACATCACCGGCATCAAACTGGGAAAAGGCCTGCGCTGGGGAAACGCCGAGACCTTGCTGCAAATCGCCACGGAAACGCAAATCCTTACGCACAGCTGCATCGGCTACGCAAGCGGCCCCGAATACATCCGCAAAAGCGACGCGGAGATGCAGGAAAAAGAGCAAAGAGCAGTGAGCAAAGAGCAGTGAGCAAAGAGCAAAGAGCAGGGAGCAAAGAGCAGAGAGCAGTGAGCAAAGAGCAAAGAGAAAAGCCACCGCGCAGCGATCGCTACGAACCATCCTGGAGGTAACTTGTGCAATGCATTATTGTAAAATGAGAGTTCCGTACAACAGTTATAGCCCGCTACTCACTGGAGCGT
>JAISSG010000062.1 GCA_031273185.1 Treponema sp.
GGTCTTATGGGCGCTTCCGGCGTGGTCTTTATGATGATCCTGCTGGCGTCGTTTACCAACTTCAGCCGCGGCGAAATTCCCCTCACCTTCATCCTCGTGCTGGTGCTGTACCTGGGCGACCAATTGCTCAAATCGTTCGGCACGGGCAATATCTCCCACTTTGCCCACATCGCCGGCGGCTTCTGCGGCAGTCTGTTCGGATTTTTTACGCCGCCCCGGAAATATTAGGGAGTGGGGAGTGGGGAGTAGGGATCGATGTTCGAAATACCAGAGTATAACTCGGAAGCACTACCGTAGTCCGAACAACAGTCCCCACTCCCCACTCCCTATTCCCTACTCCCCATTTTATATGCTATAATCACCCTATGAAAAAGGAATTCCTGCAATTTGACACGGTGCGGAATAACGCGATTAAGCTGGCATTCCGCATCTATAGTGACGGGTTTATACCCGACGTGATTTATGTCTCGCTGAGAGGCGGGGCATATATGGGCAATTTAATCAGTGAATACTTTAAGGTTGTCCGTCCATCTGATCACCCGGTCTATTACGCGGCGGTGGTGGCGCACTCCTATGTCGACGTGGCCAAAGCGGTAAAGATACGGGTCGATGGCTGGACTTACGCGCCGGAGCATCTGCGGGTGGGGGACAAGGTGCTGTTGGTCGATGATATTTTTGATACGGGCAGAACGATGAACCATCTGGCGCGGATTATTATTGAGAAGGGCATCCCCCGCAGCGACCTGAAAATCGCCGTTCACGATTACAAGGTCTTTACCGACAAGCCGGAACAACTTCCCATTCAGCCCGATTACTGGTGCCGCAAACACGAGATGTCCCTTAAAGACGAAACGTTCTGGATACACTATATGAGTCATGAACTGGTGGGGCTTGCCCAGGCGGAGATCAGCGAAAATTATTACAAGCAAGACCCTGAACTGCATAAGGTAATGCAGTTGATCCCCACCCACAATTAGGCGGCAAAAGCCCCGTGCTGGTATGCGGAATCGATGAGGCGGGCAGAGGGCCGCTGGCCGGGCCGGTCTGCGCCGCGGCGGTGGTGCTACCCGATGATTTTCCCCTTTACCTGCTTGACGATTCCAAAAAACTTAAACCGCGCCAACGGGAAGAAGCCCGCCGCGTTATCGTGGAAAAAGCCGCGGCCTGGGGAGTTGCCTGGGCGACCCACACCGAGATCGACGCGATAAACATTTTGCAGGCAAGCCTGTTGGCAATGCGGCGCGCGGCCGAATACCTGTTTGCCCCCGTGGCGGACGGCGGGTCAGCTCAATGGCCCGAAAAACTTGAAACGGAAACCACCTTCGGCAGGCCCTTTGCCCCGGCGCACATCCCCGACAACCTTACCGCGATAGTGGACGGCCTGCACTCCCCGGTTCTGCCCATTCCCTGTATGCCGCTGGTCAAGGCCGACTCCCAAATCCGCGAGGTCATGGCCGCCTCGATCCTCGCCAAGACCGCCCGTGACCAGCTTATGGAACACTACGACCGCCTCTACCCCCAATACGGTTATGCGCAACACAAGGGCTACCCCACCCAGGCGCACCGCAAGCTGGTCCAGCAATACGGCCCTTCTCCCATTCAGCGGCTTAGTTTCAGGGTGGTGTAGCCCCCCGCGGCGCGTACGGCTGGCTAAAGCCAGCCTACTGTTGCTGTATGCGGTGGCTTTTTTTGGGCGCCGTAACGTGCTACCGTTACTCATTCACACCCCTTAACGGGGTGCGATTTCTCGGTTACCCATTCAGCGGCTTAGTTTCCGCGTCGTGTAGAGGCGGCTGCCGCTCGGGCGCTATGACTGAGTGCCCTTGACAAACCAACCTATCATCAAACTTAATGATCGATATGGATGGCCAGCTTTTGACCAAAGCGCGAGAAAAGGCGGCGGGCAAGGAGAAGCTTAAGGAGCCGGAGGAGTACCGGGTAATTTTGCTCAACGACAACTATACCAGCATGGATTTTGTCGTCGAGGTGCTGATGGTCATTTTCCACAAAAACCCGCTGGACGCCAACAAAATCATGATGGACGTGCATAAAAAGGGCAAGGGCATTGTCGGCCAGTACCCCTGGGACATTGCCGCCACCAAAACGGAGCAGGTTCACGCGGAGGCGCGCAAGAACGATTTTCCCCTCCGGTGTATTGTCGAGCCGGCCTAAATGGGAGATAATGAGGTATGAAGATTTCCGGCCATGTACAGGCCATAATCAACGCCGCATATAACGAGGCCAGGGTACGGGGTCACGAGTACCTTACCCCGGAGCATATTCTCTACGCGGCGCTGGCTTTTGACGAGGTACAGGGGATTTTCACCTCCTGCGGGGTTAACCCCGAGCATATCAAGAGCGGGATGGAAAATTACTTTGAGCAAAAGGTCCCGGTTATTGAGGCGGCGACGGAGCCTACCCAAACCGTGGGTTTCCAGAGCGTGATTGAGCGGGCCGTCATCCAAAGCCGGTCGGCGCAAAAGGAAATGATCGACGTGGCGGACATCCTCGTGTCCCTGTTTGACGAAGAGCGCAACTACAGCGCCTATTACCTGCGCAAGGCCGGGGTTAAACGGCTGGAACTGCTCGACGTGCTTTCCCACGGGGTCGACAGCAGCTACCTCAAGCAGGATGAAAAATACGCCATGCCCGATGAAGATACGGGCGAGGGCGGGCCCAAGGCCAAAAGCAAAAAACCCGCGCTGGAACGTTTTGCCGTCGATCTGACCGCGTTGGCGCGAGAGCAAAAACTCGAGCCGTTTATCGGCAGGGAGAAGGAGCTTGACCGCACCGTGCAGGTGCTGTGCCGCAGAATGAAAAACAACCCTGTCCATGTGGGCGATTCGGGCGTGGGTAAAACCGCCATTACCGAGGGGCTTGCCCAGCGCATCGTGGCGGGGACGGTGCCGCCGTCGCTTAAAAACGTCAGCGTTTTTGCCCTGGACATGGGCGCTCTGGTTGCCGGAACCAAGTACCGGGGCGATTTTGAAGAGCGGGTCAAACGGGTTATCGACGAGGTACTGAGAAAAGAGCGGGCCATTCTTTTTATTGATGAGATTCATACCCTGGTCGGCGCGGGCGCTGTTTCCGGCGGCGCAATGGACGCGTCGAACCTGATTAAACCGGCCCTTACGTCGGGCAGGCCCCGCTGCATCGGCTCCACCACCCATGAAGAATACGGCAAATATTTTGATAAAGATCGCGCGCTGTCGCGGCGCTTCCAAAAAATCGACATTAACGAGCCGTCCGAGGCCGACGCGATCTCCATCCTCAACGGGTTAAAATCCAAGTACGAGGATTTTCACAAGGTCAGTTACAGCGACGGGGCGATTGAGGCCGCGGTGCGCCTTTCCGCCCAATATATCACCGAACGCCGCCTGCCCGACAAGGCCATCGACGTTATCGACGAGGCCGGGGCCTTTGCCCGCATTGAGGCGTACCAGCAGGAGGCGCAGGACGAAACCGCTTCCACCGCCCAGGACAGCGCGGTTGAAACCGTGGTTGAAACCATTGAAATCGGGCTGCCGCTTATCGAGACCGTTGTCTCCAAAATCGCCAACATACCGGAGCGTTCGGTCGGGGAAAGTGAAAAAGACCGGCTGCGCCTGCTGGAACAAAAATTAAAACAGCGGGTTTTCGGGCAGGACGCCGCCATTGCCGCGTGGGCGCGGGCGGTCAAGCAGTCCCGGGCCGGGTTCAGGGCCCCGGACAAACCGGTAGCCAATTTCCTCTTTGCCGGGCCTACCGGCGTAGGAAAGACCGAACTTGCCCGGCAGTTAGCCGACATTATGGGCATAACCATGTTCCGCTTTGACATGAGCGAGTATCAGGAAAAGTACACCGGGTCGCGGCTTATCGGCTCGTCGCCCGGCTATGTCGGCTACGAGGACGGCGGCCAGCTTACCGACTCGGTGCGCAGGCAGCCCTACGCGGTGGTGCTGTTAGATGAAATCGAAAAAGCCCATCCCGATATTTTTAACATTTTATTGCAGATAATGGATTACGCCACTCTCACCGACAACCAGGGGCGCAAGGCCGATTTCCGCAACGTCATTCTGATAATGACCAGCAACGCCGGCGCGCGCGAAATCGGCAAGGGGCTGATAGGCTTTGGCGAGCGCATTGTTGATGACAGCGCGGTGGACGACGCGGTGGAAAAGATATTCACCCCGGAATTCCGCAACCGGCTGGACGCGGTTG
>JAISSG010000101.1 GCA_031273185.1 Treponema sp.
CCTTGACGACCAGTCGGCGCTTGCCCTTGCGCGGGACGCCCACGCCCTGCATGATAAGCCGTCCTGGATTTTTGTCCGTCAACTGCCGCGCCAGGGCATCTTGTCGTTGCCGAAAGTATTGTTTCAAAATTCTAAGGCAGGCTACTGTATTTGTCAACGCATCGTTAGCGCCGAACGGCCTTGTACAGCGCCTCCCGGCTGATCTCGGCCCACACTGGCCGCCCGTGGGGGCAGCGCGGGTCGGGCAGGGCGAGGGCGTCCCGCGCAAGGGCAAGCGCCGACTGGTCGTCAAGGTAGTCGCCGTCGCGCAGGGCCTGGTGGCAGCAGACGGTCGCCGCCCAACGCTTGGCAACGCCCTCGCTGGCGTTGCGAAGGTCGAGTATCTCCCGGACGGTCTGTGTGTCGCCCAGCGGCCAGCCTGCCGGAAGCGCGTCAATGCGCCAGCGATCCCCGTCACGCTCGATGACAATGGCAAGCCGGGCAAGCTCCTCGCGCTTTGATTCGAGGAAATTGTCGTCTTCCCGGCTTTCGGTGGCAAAGGAAATGGGGATCAGCAGTTCCTGCCGGGGCAGTTCCCCGGAAAGAACGTGGTTGTATAGGAGCCGCTCGTGGGCCGCGTGCTGGTCGATGAGGTACAGCCGGTCGCCACGTTCGGCTATGATAAACAGGCCGAAAGCCCTGCCAACGAAACGAATTTCACCATAGGCCTGGTTTTGGGCTGAGTCGCTGACAAAGCCTGAAGCATCGATGCCGCCGATTTCGTTATACGCAATGGTATTGCTTGCTCCTTTGGCGAGTTGCTGCCCCGGCAGAGGGGCAAAAGCGGGCGTATTGCCCAGCAGTGTTTCCATTGCCAGCGTTGCGCCCTCGCGGGGCGGGGAGCGAAAACCGCTTGCCGCCCGCGATCCGGCCTGTATGCTGTGGCTGTGGCAAAAGTCCCCGAGGCCGGTATGCACCGCATGGTGGATGGCGCCGGGGTCACGGAAGCGGGCCTCTCGTTTGGCGGGGTGTATGTTGAAGTCGGCGAGCGCGGGGTCGATGTCGATAAAGACCGCGCCAATGGGGTGGGTGCCGTTGGGGAACCACCCCTGCGTGCCGTATTCCAGGGCAACCATGAGAGAATAGTCCTGGATCCGCCTGCCGTTGGCAAAGACGTACATCATCCGCCGGTCGCCACGGTACAGTTCCGGTCCGCCGATCACCACATCGGCGGAAAAACCTTCGCCGGGGATATGAATCTCGTGCAGGAAGCTGTTTTCCCCCGCATCGAGCAGGGCGGCGGCAAAGCGTTCTTTTTTGGAGGCAACGGCGGGGAAAAAGTCCTTTGGCCGCCCGTCCTGGGTAAAGCGAAAGGCGATCCACGGGAAGGCCAGCGCCTTTTCGATGAACACCTGGCGGCACTGCGCCGCCTCGCTTCCCTCGCGTTTGAGGAAGCGTTTGCGGGCGGGGATGGTGTCGTACAGGTTGAGGGCGCGAACCGTGCTGCCCCTGGTTCTGCTGGCACGTTCCAGTTGCGGCGGGTTTGCCTCGCCGGGGCCGACCTCCAGCCGCCACGCCTCGCCTCCCGCACTGCTGACGATTTCCAGCCGGGCGACCGCCGCTGCCGCCGCCAGCGCCTCGCCGCGAAAGCCCAGGGTCTCGGCTGTGCACAGATCGTCAAGGGAACTGATTTTGCTCGTCGCATGGGTAAGCCAGCATATCTCAAGGTCTTCGCGGCACATACCGCCGCCGTCGTCGCTGACCTCGGCCTTTTTACTGCCGCCCCCCTCGATTGCAACCTCGATACTCAATGCGCCAGCGTCAATGGCGTTGTCAAGGAATTCGCGGATCAGGGCGGCAGGCCGGTCGATGACCTCCCCGGCGGCGATACGCCGTGCCTCTTCCGGCGGCAGTACCTTGATACGGCTGGCAGTGACAGTTGGGGCGTTATTGGCAGGGGGCATTCTCGTCATGGCTAATCGTCCGTGTCAAAAAGCTCCAGTTCGGGGGCCTCGTCCGCCGGAGCCTCGGCCCCGTTCATCAGAATCTCGATGCGCCCCTCGATTTTTTCCAGGTCCTTTTCCAGCGTTTTCGCCAGGGCAATGCCTTCCTCGAAAGCCTTCAGCGCCTCGTCAAGGGGAATATCGGTTTTGCGTATCTTTTCGCCCAGAAGCTCAAGCCGCTCAAGCCGCTGCTCAAAATTTTTCATGGCACTAGCCTTGCCGCTGGTTTTCGCCATAGCATTCCTCCGTGATTGCTGTAATAGACCCTCTGAGCGGGCGGATATAGAGGCGGTCGCCGGGCCTGGCATCCTCGCCGCTTCGGACAATTCCGCGGGTTCTGCTGTTCACTACCATCGAAAAGCCCCGTTCCATTACCGCCAGGGGACTGGCCGCATCAAGAACGGCAAGCGACAGGTCCAGCCGCGAGCGCAGTTCCGATACCCTGGCGGATATATTTTGCCCCAGCGCCTCCCTGGCATCGTCAAAACGGATAAGGCGCGGCTGCAGGATCGCCCGGAAGCGGTACTCAAGGTCCTGCGCACTGAAGGGGCGCAGAAGGAACCTCGCCCGCTCTATCCTGCTTCGCATGACGGTGGCGCAACTGTCAACCAGGTGGCGGACGGTTTCCAGCGTCGTTGTCCGTTCCTCGCATACAAGTTCCGCCGCCGCCGATGGGGTAGGAGCGCGGAGGTCTGCGGCAAAGTCGCACAGCGACCAGTCTATCTCATGGCCGACCGCGCTCACCACCGGTATCCCGGACGCGGCCACGGCGCGAACCACGGCCTCGTCGGAAAAGGGCAAAAGGTCCTCCAGCGAGCCGCCGCCCCTGCCAACGATAAGCACGTCGGCCAGTTCCCACTGGTTGGCCTGCTCGATACGCCGGGCGATGATTGGCGCGGCGCCCGTCCCCTGCACCGGCGCGGGCAGGACAATCACCCGGATGCCAGAAGCCCTCCGCCCCAGCACGTTGAGGATGTCCTGCACTGCCGCGCCCGTCGGCGAACTTACCACGCCAACCGTCGCAGGAAAACGGGGCAGAGGCTTTTTTCGGTCTTCGTCAAACAGGCCCTCGGCGGCAAGCCTGCGCTTGCGCTCCTCCAGCATGGCGAGTATGTCCCCGCTGCCGGCAATCTCCATCTCCTCGCAGACAATCGAGTAACTGCCCCTGGGCGCATACACCGAAAGGCTTCCCCGCACCCGCAACAGCATCCCGTCCTTTGGCTCGAAAGCCAGGAAGCGCAGGCGGTTTCTGAACATAACCCCGTCGATCTTTGCCCCCGCGTCCTTCAGCGAAAAGTACAGATGCCCCGACGACGCAGGCCGGCAATCTGACAATTCGCCCTCTACCACCACGGAGGCAAAATCCTCTTCCAGGCGGGAGCGAATAAGCTCGGTCAGCTCCGATACGGTCAGTTTCTGCGCGGAATCCATCACGGACAGTATAGGGAAGAATGGGCAATTAAGAAAGGGGAGTCTTGCCCCCCGTGGAGTTGGCAGGATAGATTAAGAACGTCAGGAGGCGCGGAAAATACGACGAGCATGCTTTCGACAATTAATTGATTGATTGATACGATAGGCAAAACGTCAATTTTTGCTATATAATTTGCTGAGCTATGAGACTCGATCCTATTCTTTTCAAGGCAAGCAAGCTCGCCCGTTCCGGCAAGTACGAATCTGCTATACGAACCCTTGAGCCGGAGGTAAACCGCTACCACGGCTCGTTTCGATATTACTATCTTCTAGGCTCGTCATGTCTCCGTACCGGGGACTTTGGCGGGGCGCTGACCTATCTCCGCCTTGCCCACGACGCGAAAATGCGCGACCCGCTGGCGATCCTTGGGCTTGCCGTTCTCTACCTCCGCCGCAGTGAGACCGATCGCGCCGTGGACTATTATCTGGAAGTCCTTGACATAGACCACAAAAACCGCGTTGCAAAAAAGGCAATGAAGGTGATTCGCAAGCAGGCGGGAACCGACGCGTTTTCCGCGTGGCTTGAATCCGGCAGGCTTTCTTCGCTGTACCCCCCAATCCCGTTTCCGGGCTTTTCGGCCAAAGAGATAATTGCGGCTTTTGCCGCCCTGCTTGTCGTCTGCTCCATCGCCTTCGGCCTGCTGGTACAATTCAAACTCATCCGTAACCCCTTCAACCCGCGGGGATCGCGGCAGGGGATAACGGAGTTTACCCTGACCAGCGAGGAGCGGATGGAGCCGTTGCAGACCGGCGGGTCGTACCGCTACATCCTCACCAGGGTGCAGGCGCTGGATGCCTACGAAAAAGCCCTGTCCCTGTTTACCACCTACCGTGACGAGGCAGCCAGGGTCAACATCAACCGTATACTGGAATCCAACGCATCGGAGTCCCTGAAAAACAGGGCGAGGATCATCCTTTCCTACATGGAAATTCCCGGCTTTGACTCGTTCCGCAGGAGCGACAACGTTGGGTACGGCGACGTTGCCAGGGACCCGGTCCTGTACCGCGACGTGCACGTCATCTGGCGGGGCATGGCAACCAACATCGAAACCTCCGATTCAAGGACCACGTTTGATTTTCTCGTTGGCTACGACACCCGCAAAACCCTGGAAGGCATAGTTCCCGTTGTGTTCAGCCATGCCGTTACCATCAACCCCGAGCGTCCCCTGGAACTGCTTGGCCGCGTTGTGCCCGGCGAAAGCGAGGGCAGGGTAAGCCTTGCCGGGCTTTCCCTGCACCAGTCTGGCCGCCTCGAAAACTAGGGCATAGCGTTGAAGGCCGTTGTCCAGAGGGTAATTGGCGCGTCAGTGTCCGTTGAAGGGAAGGTTATTGGGCAAATCGGCTACGGACTGCTGGTGTACCTTGGCGTAGCGCATGACGACACCGCAAGCGACGCCGACTGGCTTGCCGAAAAGATACCCAACCTGAGAATTTTCGATGATTCCGAAGGCAAAATGAACCTTTCACTGCTTGATTTCGTTAACCAAGAAAATAACAAGGTTAACGATAGTGCCGTCGGCATACTGGCAGTATCCCAGTTCACCTTGCTTGGTGACGCCCGAAAGGGCCGAAGGCCGTCCTGGGGGAAGGCGGCCCTGCCGGAAAAGGCCCGGAAGCTATACGATTATTTTATAGGCAAAATTCGCCAGGCCGGCCTTCCCTGCGAATGCGGCGAATTCCAGGCCAGAATGAAGGTAAGCTACACCAACGACGGCCCGGTAACGATCCTGCTTGATACCCAGGAAACCCGCGTTAATTGTTAAAACAGATCTGGCGACTTGAAATACGAGCCTGCGTCAAAGGGCAGCATCAGCTTGCTCATAGAAGCGTTGGTAACGATGGCCTTGATGATCCTGGCGGAAAGCCTGGCTGAAGAAACAACCTCCAGGCCGGGTATCTGGCTGGTCAGGGCGGGCGAACAGCACACGGTGTCGGTGACAATGATTCGGTTGAGCAGGCCCTTCTGCTTGAGCGCGGCGATTCTCTGCGCCGCCGGCGGCGAAAACAGGGCGTGCACGGCGATTACGTTGATCTCCCTCGGCTCAAGCGGGACAAGCGCGTGGATTAAATTTTCCACCGAGCCGGCGGTGTCGATCATGTCGTCAACAACCCACAGCACCTTGTCCTTTATCGGTTCCGCGCTCAGTATGTTGAGGGAGCTTATCGTGTTGGGCCGCGAGTAGTCCCGCTGCTTGTGGGCTATCACCAGCGGCGCGGCAAACGCGTTGGCAAAAACCAGGCCGATTTTCTCGCCGCCCGCGTCCACCGAGCAGAAGGCCCATTTGGAGCGCACTTCGTTCTCAAGCCATTCCAGGCTCTTGATGTAGGTATCGCAGAGGTATATCTCAAGCAGGGTAAGGGCCGGCATGTCGTCCATGGCGCAGATCGCCGGGTCTATCATCGACTTTGATTTGTCCGAATGGAGCTGGTAGGTAATGATATGCCGCGCCCCAAGGCTGGCAAGCGTTTTTACATGGACCCACAGGCCGACCGAACTGCGGCGCGCCGTGCGATCCGAGCGCGAGCATGAGACGAACGGCTCAAACACCGTGACTTTTGACGCCTGGGCCCGCATGAGCGCGTCAACGGTGTGGTACAGCTCGATTTTCGCCTCTTCAACGCTGATCTCGGCCTCGTTGCGGGCGCTGGACGTAAAAACAACGACATCTTTCCCCCGAATCGAGGAATTGACGACCACCTCCAACTCGCCGTCGGCAAAGCGGTCGGCTGTCAGGAGATCAACGCCGTTGAAACCCTCTGCGACATCGGCAAAGCCGGGGAATTTCGCCAACTGTTCCACGACCCGGGCGGCGTAATTTTTCATCGACCTGGTGGCGCATATCACGAAATTGTTCATTTTCATTGATTTGACGATACCACGGAATTGGGGAAAGAGCAAAGAGCAGAAAGCAAAGAGCAAAGAGCAGAGAGCAGAGAGCAGAGAGCAAAGAGCAGTGAGGAATGAGGAAAGAGCAGAGAGCAGAGAGCAGAGAGCAGAGAGCAGTGAGGAATGAGGAAAGAGGAAAGAGGAAAGAGCAAGAGCAGAGAGCAAAGAGCAGTGAAGAGTGGGGAATGAGGCAAGAGAAAAGAGAAAAGCCACCGCGCAGCGATCGCTACGAACCATCCTGGAGGTAACTTGTGCAATGCATTATTGTAAAATGAGAGTTCCGTACAACAGTTATAGCCCGCTACTC
>JAISSG010000105.1 GCA_031273185.1 Treponema sp.
CGACTGCGTCAAGGTTTTCGGCGGCGGCTAGATCGATGAAGGCATCGGTGTCGGTGGCGGCGACGACTACTGCCATGCGTTCCTGTGACTCGGAGATTGCCAGTTCCACGCCGTCCAAGCCGGCGTATTTTTTGGGGACTTTGTCCAGATCGATGTCGAGGCCGGCGGCAAGTTCACCAACAGCGACCGAAACGCCGCCTGCGCCAAAGTCGTTGCAGCGCTTGATGAGCCGGGGCGCTTGCGGGTTGCGGAACAGCCGCTGGTGTTTGCGTTCTTCTACGGCGTTGCCTTTCTGCACTTCTGCCCCGGCGGTCTGCACCGATTCGCCGGTGTGCGCTTTGGACGATCCGGTTGCGCCGCCAATGCCGTCCCTGCCGGTTTTGCCGCCGACGAGGATCACCAGGTCGCCGGGTTCGGGTTCTTCGCGGCGCACCCATGCTTCGGGGACGGCGGCGATCACCGCGCCCAGTTCCATGCGCTTTGCCAGAAAACCGCTGTGGTAAAATTCGGCGACCTGTCCGGTGGGAAGCCCAATCTGGTTACCGTATGACGAATAACCGGCGGCGGCTTCGCGGGCGATTTTTATCTGGGGTAGTCTTCCCGGCAGGGTTTCGCCGAGGCTTACCCGTGGATCGCCGCCGCCGGTAACCCGCATCGCCTGATGGACGAAGGCACGTCCGGCAAGCGGGTCCCGTATCGCGCCGCCAAGGCAGGTCGCGGCGCCGCCGAACGGTTCTATTTCGGTGGGGTGGTTGTGGGTTTCGTTTTTGAACAACAGGAGCCAGGGTTCGGATGTGCCGTCGCTGAATTCGGCGGTTACTGTAACGGTACAGGCGTTAATCTCTTTTGACACGTCAACGTCGTCGGCAAGGCCGCGCTTGCGTACAATCTTCGCCCCGATCACCGCCATGTCCCATAACGAGCGGGGGCGGCTTTGGGCGGCGTCTTTTCCGTACAGTTCTTCACGGGCCGCCTCGTACATCGCAAGGGCCTTGGCGAGCGCGGGGGCAAGGTCGCCGTCGGCAATTTCGATTGTTTTAAGGGCGGTGTTGAAGGTGGTGTGGCGGCAGTGATCCGACCAGTAGGTGTCCAGCACCCGAAGCTCCGCCAGCGTGGGGTCCCGCTTTATCGATGAGAACCAGTCGCGGCAGAAGCGCAGGTCTTCAGGACTCATCGCAAGACCGTAGCTTTTGGCCAACGTCTCCAGTTCGGTGTCGTTAGCTGCAATGAAGCCCAATAGAACCGGCACATCGGCGGGAATTGGTTCGGCTTCTACAAGCGTTTCGGCTTCGATGAAGGCTGCCGCCTCCCGCGAATCGACGGGGTTGATCAGGTATTTTTTGACGGCCTCAAGCGCGGTGTCGGAGATCGGTGTGTCGCCTGATTGCAGGATGTACACGGTGGCACAGCGGATTGTCGGCCTTGTGCCGGTGACCAGCTCGGCGCACTGCTCTGCTGAATCGGCGCGCTGGCTGTACTGGCCGGGAAGGTACTCGATGGCGAAGCAGCGATCGTTGGCTTTGAGGAGGGTCGCCTCACCGGGAATAACGGTGTCGCACTGCGGTTCGGACAGGACGGCCTGTACGGCCTCGTCAAACTGGGCTTCGTCCAGACCGCCCACATCGTAGCGGTTCAACACCCGCAGGCTGATAGCCTTCAGTTCGGGGTATTGCCCCCCCAGAAAATCCGCCACATCGGACTGGAGTCGCCGCGCCTCAACGTCGAACCCCGGCCGCTTTTCCACAAAAACCCGCCGCACCTTCATAGGCAAAGTGTAGCGGGAAAAGGGAAAAGGGGAAAGGGAACCTCATACGGGGCATGGACTTTACCCTGTTAGGTACACATCATTAAGCGGCGTTGTTTAAATAATACACGTTAGGCGCAATGTAGTCAAGCGCCGAATGCAGGCGAATACGGTTGTAGTACCCCTCAATGTACATGAACACCGATTGCCTGACCTCCGCCGCAGAATGCCTGCCGCCCAGCGTTTCCATCTCGTTTTTGAGCGTCCTGAAAAACGATTCGGAGCAGGCGTTGTCCCAGCAGTTGCCCTTGCGGCTGGGGCTCTTCATTCTCATTTGCGATCTCCCGGACCAATATGAGGCGCGAACCGCAGCCTTCCCCTGTCGATACTTTCTCCAGGTTATACATCATTTACCGACCTTGGTTAACTTTTTATCATTTCCCATTCCTCACTCCCCATTCCCCACTCCCCATTCCTCCTTCCTCATTCCCTAACTCAGGGGCGAACCAGCCGGAAACCGAAGTAGCTGAGCCTGTAGCCCGGGAGGCTGTAGTACCGCCAGGCTGAACGGAGGTACTGCCCGCTGCCGTACCACGACCCGCCACGAGACACCCGGTAGGAGCCAGAAACGGGCCCGGACGGGTCGGCCTGCGCCGCGCTCGGATACGCGCCGTACCAGTCCCAGCACCACTCCAGCACGTTCCCGTGCATGTCGTGCAGGCCCCACGCATTGGTGGGCTTTTGCCCAACCTCATGCGTCTTGCTCCCGCTGTTGGAACTATACCACCCCGTATCGTCGCTTATGCTCGCCCCGGTATTGTACGCGGTCGTCGTCCCCGCACGGCAGGCGTACTCCCACTGCGCCTCCGTCGGCAGCCGGTACCCGTTGGAACCAGAAACTACCTGGACGGTGCTCCCATTTATGCTGTACGCCGGGCTCAGGCCCTCCCACTTGCTCAGCCTGTTGCAGAACTCCACCGCGTCATACCAGCTTACATTCTCCACCGGGTGCCTGTTCTGGTTTTCTCCTGCGGTCACGCCTGTGGTAAAGCTACTGGGGTTTGTTCTCATCATCACCTGGTACTGCTCCTGCGTTACCTGGTACTTGCCCATCCGAAAGGCGCTGAGCGTTACCCTATGCTGGGTCTCATCGCTCCCTCGGTATGGCTCGCCCGCGGGGCTGCCCATCATGAATTTCCCGCCCGGAATCAGCACCATCTCCACAAACGACCGCTCGGTCTGCGGGAACGCCGCAGTTGCCACGCCGGAATTCGCGGCGTTGCTGGCACTTGTCGCTTCTTCCACCGTGCAGGGGCGAACCAGCCGGAAACCGACGTTGTGGCCCCTGAGGCTCGGGAAGATGAGGCCCCGCCAGCCTGAACGGAGGTCCTGCCCGTAGCTGAGCCACGACCCGCCACGCCACACCCGGTTGCAGCCAGAAACCGGGCCAGCCGGGTCACTCTGCGCACCGCTCGGATACGCGCCATACCAGTCCCAGCACCATTCCAACACGTTCCCGTGCATATCATACAGGCCCCACGCGTTCGCGGGCTTCTTTCCTACCTCATGTGTCTCGTCCCCGCTGTTGCTGGAATACCACCCCGTATCGTTTGTTATGTTTGCCCCGGTGTTGTACGCGGTTGTCGTACCAGCACGGCAGGCGTACTCCCACTGCGCCTCCGTCGGCAGGCGGTACCCGGTGGCGCCGGGGACTATCTGGGCAGCGTCCCACGTCGCATAGTTTGCATGGGTCGTGCTCGTCGGCACGGCTCCCCACGCTGCCGGGTCGGTGCTGCCGTCTATGCGGTACGCCGGGCTTAATCCTTCCTTTATGCTCAGCTTGTTGCAGAATACCAGCGCGTCATACCATCTTACATTCTCCACCGGGCGCCTGTTCTGGCTTTCTCCTGCGGTCGCGCCTGTGGTAAAGTGACTGGGGTTAGTCCCCATCACCGCCTCGTACTGCCCCTGCGTCACCTGGTACTTGCCCATCCGAAAGGCGCTGAGCGTTACCGAATGCTTGGTCTCATCGTCTCTCCGATTCGGCTCGCTCGCGGGGCTGCCCATCATGAAAGTCCCGGCGGGAATCGGCACCATCTCCATAAACGACCGCTCGGTCTGCGGGAACGCCTCGGTTGCCACGCCGGAATTCGCGGCGCTGTCGGAAAAAGCTGTAACAGGCGCGGCTGTTTGCTGAACGGTCGCGGATACCGTTACGGTCTTGTCGCCGCGCAGTACCAGCGCAAGGGCGTTTACTATGCCAGCCGCTGTTTCCGATTTAAGGTCGTGGTCTTCCTCAAGGTCTCTGATAAGCGCCTTCTTGCACGGCTCAAGTTCGTCCGCGCCGTCAATCACTCTCGCCATACCATCTTCAACTGCCTGCAGGATAAGGCGGATCTCTTTCTTGTACTCGCCCTTTGCATAGTCCTTCAGAAACGCCTTGCACGTTTTCGCGTCTGTCAGGGCGGCGTTCCCTTGTTCCGCTACGAGTTGCTTTAGGATGTTGATAAAGCCGCTATCCATGCTTGGGCTCCTTAAAACGCAAGGCGGAAATACGCCTGGGTTCGCAGAGAACCGTCTCGCCGTGCCGTGCGGCATTTTCTTTGATGGCATTCACTAAGCTGTTATTCATTGGGCCTCCTTATCATGCATGCCTCTGTACTTTACCCCGTTAGGTGATTAAATCGGCAACCCTCGCTATAATCCAAAACGAGCGGGCAAGCTTTTTTTAAACGCATCCAATATCACTTGAGATTCATAATGTGCTTGCTCTTTTTCATCTGGTATGGCCATTTCCTCGCCTGCTGTAAAACTGATGGTACGTAGCGTAAAATAACAATCTGCCGCCCTGTGTGCCAATTCACTAATACGGGAATCGTTAGGGTACTCCTCCCTTAATTCCCGTATCCGCGTGCTGCCTATTTTGCCAATCTCGATAAATTCCATAGTCTCGGCTTCTATTCCTGCCATGTTGGCAATTAGCTCGGCAACGGTCAGGCTCTGCATAAATTTTCGCAGATGGTTTACAAGTGACGCTACACCTATCCTCCCGTCCCCAATCTTTTTTTCCAGGTCGTCTATCACCGCTTCGATTGCGGCAATTTCGTCGCTAACCGGCATGGATGCTTTTCCTGGAATGGGCTTGCTCGGGAACACGATTGGTTTTAAACTTTTGATTCGGTCCACAAGTATGTCAACATACTGCCTCGCAAGAGGATGTTTCGAATCGATCCGCCACGCGGTTTCGTAATCCCTGCCAGCCCGGTCAAGGTTGCCCTTGCCAGCATAAGCACCACTACGCCTGTAATACGCGGACACATCATTGGGGGCAAGCCTGATCGCTTCGTTATAGTCCGCTATTGCCCGGTCATAGTCACCCTTAGCGTCAAACGCCTCGCCTCGGTTGTTATACAGCATCGCATTATTGGGGGCAAGCCTGATCGCCTTGGTATAGTCCTCTATTGCCCGGTCATAGTCATCTTTGTTGCGATATACAATGCCGCGCTCATTATACGCATGTCCATCATTGGGATCAAGCCGAATTGCATGGTTGCAATCCGCAATAGCCCGATCAAGGTCGCCTTTATGAGCATACGCAAAACCGCATCTGCTATACGCCTTTGCATATTGGGGGTTCAGCTTGATTGCTTCGGTGTACGACTCGATTGCCCGGTCATAGTCGCCTTGGTGAAAATAATAGTTACCCTGTTTGAGGTGTTCCCTTGCCCCTTCCTCATCCCTTGCCATTTTCAGTTCCCCCTTTGCCTAACAGATTGGTGCGCCAAAAACCGGTGCCTGGTACCCGGTGCCATCCTCGAAATTGCATATCCGGATAAGGCCGCTATATATGCCGCCACCGGGCGAGGGGCAGGCGGTGAAGCCCAGCGCGGCAAGCGCCAGGGCCGCCGCGATTGTACGTGTGTTCATGGAACTCTCCTTTGGTTGTAAGATGCTTGGGAAACTGATGCCGGATAGGGAAAGACAACCAGGCATGGAGCGTGGAGCCAGAGACCTGTTGTTGTAGCGACGTTGTGTCCGCACCGTTATCCCCCCTAGCAGAATACTATCTGCTACAGGCTTATTTTGCAAGAGGGGAAAGAGCAAAGAGCAGAGAGCAAAGAGCAGAGAGCAAAGAGCAGAGAGCAAAGAGCAAAAAGCAAAGAGCAAAGAGCAGAGAGCAAAGAGCAAAGAGCAAAGAGCAGAGAGCAAAGAGGAAAAAGGAAAGAGGAAAGAGCAGAGAAGAATGAGGAATGAAGAAGGAAGAAGGAAGAAGGAATGAGAAATGGGCTCGTTGTTGTCCGAACTATTGGGGTGAACTCGGAAGCTCATCGACCCCCCACTCTCTGACCCCCGGCCTCTGAATCCCACTCCTAATTCCTAATTCCTAATTGCTCATTGCTCATTGCTCATTGCTCATTGCTCTTTGCTCATTCCCTTTTACCTAACACCAAAACATCCCGCAACGGCGCGTTCCCTGCCCGGAATGCCGCCGTGTACAGGTCTGTTGACCACCCTGACCTTGCCGTCCGGGAAGCGCAGGGCAAGGGCGCTTGAGCCGCCGCCGTCAAAGTTGATCCCATCGCTTGCGCCTAACGAACACAGCAGGACGGCGGTTTCCGCCTCGGTGCTGCCGACACTGCCGGGCCGCCGACCGTCAATCACCAACAGGTACAGGTACTTGCCGTCGGCTGCAATTCCTGCGGCGCTGCGGGGGTGGCGGGCGTTCAGGTTTTGTATCCTTGAAACGGGTTCGCCGCTTTCGAGTATGCGGCGGAAGCCGCCCACGGCATGGGTGATATTTTCGCCAAGGCTGGACTGGGCGGTAACAGCCGCGCTGCCATCAGCGTAAAAGACCAGCGCGTCAAATTCGGGATGCGGCGGCGAGACGGTCACGCCATCGGCAATGACCACGCCGACGTTTGTCCTCGGCTCCCTTTCCCTGTCCGACATCGGCTCAAAGGGCAGGGCGTTGATACCGGCGACGAGGTTGTTGTCCCGAACAAAACTGCTGACCGTGGTACTGAGCGTTTCGCCTTGTCCGCCCCCGCCGCCCGCAACCACGATCCGCAGTCCGTCGCTGGAAAGGTCGATTCGCAGGGCGTGGAATTCAATGCGGGGACGGGCTGTCGTTCCCGTGCAGTAGGCAACGCCGCCGGTCTGGGTGAGCGGCTGCCATCGGGTCTGCACCGTTTCCGGCGAGGCCGCAGAAACCGGCTGCACCAAATCCCCGCTCGGGGACAGCGTTGCACAGGAGAGAAGAAGTGGAAATACAAAAACTAAAAGGAATTTGGATATCGATATAGACTCGTCAATAATCCGCACGGCCTTTTCGGCTCTTTTTCATCAGCTTGCGGGCAATCGCCTTTTTCTTCCGGTTCAGGATGGTTGAGGGCTTCTCGTAATACTCCCGCTTTTTGAACTCACGAATAATGCCCTCTTTCTCCACCATGCGCTTGAAGCGCTTGATGGCTTTCTCAAGCAGTTCGCTGTCATCAATAACAATATGCGCCAAAAAATCTCACCTCCTTTCCTTCGGGGGTTAGTGTACGGGGCTGCCAGACTTTAACTCAGCCCGCTGTTTGGGAAAAAACTCCCATTACTGACCTATTTTACTTAATATCGCATCTTTGTCAATAATCGGTCGGGCGATAAAGGCATCCGGATCGGCGTTTTCGCCAAAAACCCGAATTTCCCAGTGGAGGTGGGGGCCGGTCGCCAGGCCGGTCGCGCCGCTGTTTCCCAGAAGCGTTCCGGCGGCGACAAGCGCGCCCTCGGCAACGGCTATGGTATTGAGGTGATAATAGAGGGAATAAACGCCGGGCAGATGCTCAATAATGACGGAATTGCCGGTGACGATCCTGTTTCTGGCGAGAACCACCCTTCCGGGCCCGCAGGCGCTGACCGCCGTTCCGGTCGGTACGCCGTAATCCACACCGGCGTGGATCGAAACATCGGTGCCGCCGTTTGAGTACCGGTACACCCGGCGGCTGCCGAACTGGCTGGTGCGGCGGGTTGACTGTACTGGCGGGCTGAACCTGCCAAAGCCGTGCGCCTCGTTGCCGGTTCGGTTGAGTATTGCCCACAACTGCTCGGATTCGGCGGTTCGTTGCGGGCTGGGATCGGTGCGTATGCCGGTCAGCGTCGGGTTGAGGTCTATCCCCTCCGACTCGAACTCCCGTCCGGCAATGTCCAGCGATATTTCGCCGATGATCCCCGCCACCCCTTCCACGACGATCATCGCCTGACCTGTATGTGCCGTGGACGGGATCGCCAGCACCGCCGCCAGAAACCCTGGCTTGCCGCCCTCGGCGGATACGGGAAAAAACGCCGCCTTTGCCAGCCTGCGTCCCTCGGACACCAGCACCGCCGCCCGCGCCCCGCTGCCGCTCCCTGCGCCGATGCTAACGTGTTCCCCAGGCCGGGGATTTTCCGGCATGACGGCGTAACGCTCCGGCGGGGATTGCGCCCACGCCGCCACACCGAACAACAGAAAGACTACGGCAGGCAGCTTCCGCAACCGGCGCAGGAACGCACCGCCAACGATCACTCGCTTTTCCTTAGATCGCTTATCATCATCTGCGGGGTGGCTATGCCCTTGTACCAGTCGCGGGAGATGGTAAACACCACGTCCACCAGATCGCCCTTGCCGAATTCCTTGTTCACGACACGGACGGCGGCATCCCAGTACAGCGCCGGCCATTTGTGCTTGCCACCGGCAAGGGTCATCCGCAGGTGCTTCGATTCATTTTTGCCAATAAAATTAATATCTTCGACAACAAGTTTTTTTGCCATAAAATTAAGCGGCTCGTTTTCCTTGCCGTAGGGGGCGAAACGATCCACCAGTTTCAGGATGTCGGGGTTAAGGTACTCAAGCGGAAGTTCCGCGTCTATGCTGATACTCTGCCCGTCCTGCGCCTCGTCGAATTCCAGCGAATACGCCAGCGTTTTCAGGCGTTCGGTAAAGGCCTCCCAGTTTTCCTTTTTCAGGCTGAAGCCGCCGGCAAATGCGTGCCCGCCGGAATCGATGAACAGATCGCCGAACCGCTCCAGCAGGCTGCCGATGTTGTAGCCCCGCGCCGACCGAATGGAGCCGGTGTACACGTCGGGGGCAAACGACACCGCAATCGAGGGAACATTGAACCGCCGCGCAATGCGCTGGGCGATAAGTCCGGTAACGCCCTTGTTGATGTCCTCGCCGTAGGCGAGCGCGATTTTTTCGTCATGATCGGCAAGCGACCGGTACGCCATCGGCTCGGCCTTGCTCCAGATTTCTTCCTCAAGCGTTTTCCGCTGCCGGTTCAGGGCTACCAGTTCACCGGCAAGTTTTTCCCTCGCCACTGGGTCTTTTTCAAAGAGCAGCGCCGCCGCTATTTCCGGGCTGCCCATCCTGCGCCCCGCATTGATCGCCGGACAGACCTTCCATGAAATATCCTTCACATCAAAGTGGCTGCCGGAAAGTTCCAGCTTGTCCAGCAGTTCCGCAATTCCCGGCCGTGGCCGCACCCGCCTGCCCGAATCGCCGTTGGGTGTTATCGAGCGAAGCCCGTTGCGGACGATGATCCTGTTTTCGTCCAGCAGCGGCATGATGTCGCCGACCGTTCCCAGCGCCGCAAGCTGCATCTCGTAGTCCTCGTCCACGCTGGCAGCGCCGCCGGTTCGTTCCCGCTTCTGCGCGAACGAGCGGAACAGGCTGACGAAAACATCCAGTTCGCCGATTTCCCGGTCGGCGTATTTGGCGATGGTTGACAGTTCCTTGATGCGGACGAGGCTCTTGCCGGCAACCGACGGAATCTCCTTGCCGATTTCCGCCGAAACATCCAGCATCTCGATTTCGACTCCAGTGCCAAACAGCTTTGCCAGCACCCGTTTTTGCAGGGGCGCATCCCAGACAAGAATCTGCTGCCCTTCGAGAAAGGCCGGCAGCCTCGTGTCGCCGATGGAAATCATCCCCGGCATGATCGTCTCGCTGAGGGTTGCCGTTACGACAAGGTTACGCATCTTTGCCGCCTCGACAACCCACGAGTCGTTTGCCGGACGGGTGTTCAGCAGGCACATCGGCTGCCCGTACAGCTCGCTTTTCTGGGCAAAGCGCAGGGCGGACACCAGCTTAAAGGCGACACCGCAGCCGGACAAATCCTTAAACGGATAGGGCTGTTTTTGCGGCGAATCCTTTGCGGGGTCTTGCAGCTTTGGGTCGAGGATCACCAGCGCTTCGGGCAGTTCCTCCTGCGGCTCGTGGTGATCGGTGACGATAACGTCAACGGAAAGCTCGCCCGCCCGCCGAATCTCGGCAAAGTGGGAAATGCCGCAGTCCGCGGTGATGATGAGGGTGCTGTAGTCGGCGGCAAATTCCTCGACCGCCTCCATCGAGAGGCCGTAGGGATCGTCGCCCCGGGGGATGCGCCACCGTATATCCATGCCCAGACCGGTCAGGTACTCGACCAGCAGTGCCGTGCCGGTTATGCCGTCCACGTCGCTGTCGCCGAAGACCAGCACCCGCTCGCCCTCGTCCTTTGCGGCGAGGATGCGCTCAACCGCGTCCTCCATGCCCGGCAGATCGAAGGGGTTTCGCAGGAACCGCAGGTCATCCTCAAGGAAAAACTGTATCGAATCGCCGGTGGTTATCCCCCGGCGGGCAAAAATCGAGGCGGCAAGCAAATCGCAGCCGTATTTCGCGCTTATATCCTTGACCTGCTCAGGGGAGACGGCCTTTTTTTCCCAGTTCATGCTGTTTCAAGGTAGCCGAATTCGGGGGGATAGGCAAGAGAAAAGAGAAAAGCCACCGCGCAGCGATCGCTACGAACCATCCTGGAGGTAACTTGTGCAATGCATTATTGTAAAATGAGAGTTCCGTACAACAGTTATAGCCCGCTACTC
>JAISSG010000166.1 GCA_031273185.1 Treponema sp.
GGAATTCGCTTTTTGAATTCCTATGCGGTAGCGGCCCGCCGCCAAAACCAAACTTAGCGTCGCAATACTATTTGGAGTTTACATGGTAGATGGGCGATTTATTTTGGACACTAATGAAAAATCATATATTTATACCTCCATATTATTAAGAAAATCATCGCCATTTAGCTATAATAAATACAATGATTAATTATCATACAAATATTTTATTAATTTATTGAATTATTGTCAAGCCCAATTTCGTTTAACCTACTATATATAACAAAGCACTAGAGACATGGTGGATAACTCGCCGCTCGCAAACCGCGCGCCCGCCTCCGTGCCTCCGTGTCTTCCCCCTATAGATCGCCCAGGTGGGTTTTTATCAAATCCAGCTTGAGGCTGCGGAGTTTTTCGGTTATCGATACCTTGTACACATGGGGATTCAAGAGCCGCTTGCAGGTGGAATCAAAGGCCTCAAGGTCAGCGGCGGAATAGGCGCGAATTTCGGCCAGTGACGGCAGCGGCAAACAGGGCTCGCCGCCCGCAAGGTATTGCTTCAAAAGCGGCTGCGGCTGCCCCTCGATAACATGGTAAAAATTCCGGTAATCTGCCGACGGATGCCAGAAGCGGCTGCGGCTGCCTGTCTCAAGCAGTTCGCCGTCAGGGCCGCCCAGCGCCAGCACGTCGACAAGCGCCGTTCCCCGGCTGTCCCGTATCCTCCACACCTGCTTGACACCGGGGTTGGTGGTCTTTTCCGGGTTGTCGGAAAATTTCATCACCGGCACCATCTGCCCGTTCCTGTCCTCGCAGGCTGCCATCTTGTACACCCCGGTAAACGCGGAATCGCCGCCGGCGGTAACCATCTGCGTGCCCACGCCCCACACGTCAACCGGGGATCCCGACTTTACCAGTGTCTCGATAATCGATTCATCAAGACCATTGGAAACGGTAATGGTGGCCCTGGCAAGCCCCGCATTGGCCAGCATCCTCCTTACCTCGGTTGAAAGATACTGGATGTCCCCCGAATCCAGGCGCACCCCAAAGTTCATCCCCTGCTCTTGGAGCTTCTTTCCCATGTTAATAGCGTTAACAATCCCGCTTTTCAGCGTGTCGTAGGTGTCGATAAGGAACACGGCCCTGCCGGGGTACTGCTCGGCGTAGGCGTTAAATGCTTCCATCTCGCCGGGGAAGGACATGATCCACGAGTGCGCCATGGTTCCCAGCGCGGGTATGCCGAATGCCTTTGCCGCGAGGGTGTTGGAGGTCCCCATCGCGCCGCCGATGTACGCGGCCCTTGACGCTGACACCGCCCCGTCCGGCCCCTGGGCGCGGCGCAGCCCGAATTCCATCACCGAGCTTTTCCCGGAGGCAAGCCAGACACGGCGCGTCTTGGTGGCAATAAGGCTCTGAAAGTTAATGACGTTGAGGAGCATCCCCTCGACGATTTGGCATTCGATGAGGTTGCCTTCGATTCTTATCAGCGGTTCCTGGGGAAAGACAACCGTCCCCTCGTCCGCGGCCCACAGCGATCCGGCAAACCGAAAATCCCTCAGGTACCTGGTAAACGGTTCCTCAAAAATGCCCTGGCTTCGCAGGTACTCAATGTCGTCATCGGAGAACGAAAAATCCGCCAGGTTTTCCAGCAGGGTTCCCAGCCCGGCAAATATCGCGTAACCGCCGTCAAAGGGCTGCCGGCGGAAAAACATCTCGAAAACCGCTTTGCGGCAAGCCGTACCGCAGCCCCCTTGCTTCCAGTAGCCCTGCGCCATGGTGAGGGAGTAAAAGTCGGTGAACAGGGCGGACTTGGCTACGGAGGCCAAACTACTGCCATACGATCCGTGACCGGCAGTCGTCATCAAACTTCCTCAAGGAGATCCCATGAAGCGGAAAAAACAACGCCGGCAGCCTTCATCCGGGCAATTGACTTTTCCAGCGAGCCGGACGGATAGTCCACCCCCCGCACCGCGTCATCGACGACAAAGGTTTTCAAACCCAGGTTCATTGAATCTATCGTGCTGTAAAACACGCAGTAATCGGTGGCCAGCCCTCCGATAATAACCGTGTCTATGCCGAGCCCCCGTATCCAGCCCTCAAGGCCGGTGGGCGTCTTGCGATCGTTTTCAAAAAAGGTCGAATAGGAGTCCAGCCCCTGGCGAAAGCCCTTGCGGATGATCAGGTTAACCGGCCTGATATCGAGGTCGTCGTGGAAGGCGGCCCCCTGTTCTCCCTGCACGCAGTGATCCGGCCAGAGAACCTGCCCCTTTACTTCACCAAGATCGATTAAATCGCCCTGCTTATTGCCCGGGTGCGAGGACGCAAAGGAAGCGTGCCCCGCCGGATGCCAGTCTTGGGTAGCGGCCACCTTGCCGCCCCTCTTGGCAAAAATGGCAGAGAGCTTATTAAGCGGGGCGACTACCCCGCAACCGTCCCGCACGGCCAGTGCCCCGTCGGGATGCTCAACCCCGCAGGCGGATGTGTAAGCGGGGCAGAAATCGTTCTGCACGTCAACCATTAAAAGCATCGATTTTGCGAAATTTATAGGCATAGGATCTCCTGCTATCAGTATAGCCAAGCCCGGTATACATGGCAAGGTACAATTAAAGATGGGGATCGGGGACATGGGGATCAGGGACTAGGGAGAAACAACAATCCCCATTCCCCATTCCCTACTCCCCATTCCCCTATTCTTTGAACACACCCATCTTTCTGAACTTCTGGTAGCGTTTTTCCGGCAGGCCGCCAAAGTCCTCTTTTGACAGACGGCCAAGCGCCTCGCGTATCCATGCGGCGATGTTTGTCGATGCAAGGTTGATGTCCTTTGCAGCACCGCCTTCCGGCTCGGCGACAACGTGATCGCAGATGCCAAAGGAACGCAGGTCTTCGGCGGTGATCTTTATCAGCTCGGCGGCTTCCCGTTCCCGCGAGCCGTCCTTCCAGAGAATCGATGCAAAGCCCTTGGGGGAAATGACCGAGTACAGGGCGTTTTCCAGCATGGCAAGCTCGTCGCACACACCGATTGCCAGCGCCCCGCCGGAGCCGCCCTCGCCGAGAACCAGCGACATGACCGGGGTCTTGAGCATCATGAACTCGTGGAGGTTGCGGGCAATCGCCTCACCCTGCCCCCGCTCCTCGGCGCCAACGCCGCAGAACGCCCCCGGCGTGTCGATGAAGCAGATCACTGGGCGGCGAAACTTTTCCGCTTGCTTTGCCATGCGCAGGGCCTTACGGTAGCCTTCGGGGTGGGGCATGGAAAAGTTCACCTTCTGCAATTCGGCAATGTCCCTGCCCCGAACCTGCGCGATGACGGTGATGGGCGTGCCGTCAAAAAGGCCGATGCCGCCCAAAAGGGCCGGATCGTCGCTGAAATAGCGATCCCCGTGGAATTCGGTGAAGTCCTTGAACAAGAGGGGGACGTAGTCCCGGATGGTCGGACGCCCCAGGCTTTTCAAGAGATCGACTTTCTGCATTATGTCTAACGGCATTATTTTCCTCCTTTATGACCATGCAGCCGGATAATCCGGGCAAGGGTCGCGGGCAATTCCTTACGGCCCACAACCATGTCGGCAAAACCGTGCTCGTGAATAAAGTCGGCGGTCTGGAACCGTTCCGGCAGGGTTACGTTGATGGTGCTTTCGATAACCCGCTTGCCGGCAAAGCCGATGGTCACGCCCGGCTCGGCGATGATGATGTCGCCTAACATGGCAAACGACGCGGTGACGCCGCCGGTCGTGGGGT
This sequence comes from Treponema sp., assembly GCA_031273185.1. The sequence goes on from JAISSG010000166.1 coordinate 3,718, forward strand.
CGCAGACCACAGAGATGTA
>JAISSG010000036.1 GCA_031273185.1 Treponema sp.
ACGCCCCTTGCGGTTATAGCACCATAACTTACCGACAGGCAGGGTTGTATCATCCAGCATAATCGAAACAAAAATCTCTTTATTGTTGTTCATTTGTGTTCCCTGCTTTTGCCAAGGCGCACACGCTCCGGCAACTGTTCGTTTGCAAGCATTTGTCCGGTCAGGTCGTGGCTCGCATCGGCGATATCTTTGAGGCGATCAATCATGCCAAGCGAGAATAATACGGATGCGTACCCGCCAATGGACACGCCGGAATCCCCTTTTTCTATTTTTGAGAGGGTTATGACATGTATCCCCGCACGTTCGGCAAGCAGCGCCACGGTTATCCGGCGGCGGCGGCGGGCATCATGTATATCTCCGCCCAGTTTTCGCAACGTGGCGGTAACCTGTGGCAAAAGGCTGAGTTTTCGTCCCATTATAATACCTATTTAAGTATATCTTAAAGCACTATAAACTATATAATAGTATATATTATACAGAAAATCAAGCTGAATTTTGAGCAAAATGTAAACCCGCACATTTCCGCTTGACTTATTGTACTAACTCATTCATAATTGTACTAGATGAATAGGACAATTGCGGCTATTCGGAAGCCAGAGGCGGGCCGGGCCGGGGGGCAGAAGGGTATCAGCTTTTCCCTGGACACGGCAAACGGGGTGCCGATTTACCGCCAGATCATCCAGCAGATCGAGTACGCCATCCTGTCAGGACGGATGCGGCCCGGCGATCGGCTGCCCACTATTCGATCCCTTGCCGTCGAACTGAAAACCAACCCCAACACCATCGCCCGGGCCTACGGCGAGTTGGAAATTCTGGGGATTCTCCAGACACAGGTGGGCAGCGGGACTTATATCTCCGACATCAGGCCGGTGAAAGAGGACGACAGCCTGAGCCGGAAAATCCGGGAAGTGGTTGGGCGTTTCATACAGGATATGCGGGACCTGGGCGTGAATAAGCGGGAACTTGCCGCTTTGATTGAATCGTACAAAGAACAGCAAGGAGGGCGATGATGTTTTCGAACAGGACAAAACAGGCGGTGCAGACGGCGGCAAAGAAACAGCGCAGACGCAGAAAGCTGGATTATGCCCTCTACCTGATTCGGCTGGTCTTTGTGATGATTGTCACGGCGCTGCTCTTTGTCGTTATCTCCTATCTCAGAACGCCGTTTGATATGGCGGTTTTTTACGGGGGACTGTTTATCGCCATACTGCTCGCCTTTTCGCTCCGTAAAGCCTACGAATGGGAGCGGGTGATCGTGCTGCGGCTCGGCAAGTTTCACAAGGTTCGGGGGCCGGGGCTGTACTTCCTGTTCCCCCTGCTCGATCAGGTTGCAAGAAACATTGATATTAGAATTCGTGTTACCGATTTTTATGCACAGGAAACCCTTACCGGAGATTCGGTAACGGTGAACGTGGACGCATTCTGCTTCTGGCTGGTGTGGGACCCGCAAAAAGCCGCGCTGGAGGTGGAGGACTACGAGGAGGCCGTGGCGCTGGCGTCCAAGGCGGCCCTGCGAAATGTCATTTCCAAAAACGACCTTACCACTTTTTTGGCGCGGGGCGACCTTATCGAAAAGCAGATACAGGAGGAAGTGGAGAAGCAGACCACCGAATGGGGCATCACGGTTCAGTACATCGAAATCACCGACATTCAAATCCCCGACGAGTTGCAGGATTCCCTTTCGCGGATGGCACAGGCGGAGCGGGAGAAGAAGGGACGGACACTGCTGGCAGAGGCCGAAATCGAGATTGCCAAAAAACTGGAAGAGGCGATTGCGATCTATGCCAAAGATCAGGGGGCGCTCAAGCTGCGGATTCTTTCCATATTGAACGAAGGACTTAAAACGGGCAACTCGATGATGCTGGTGCCCAACTCCATTACGGACGAGCTTAAGACCAAGGACATATTCGGGCTGCAGGCCCTGAACGAAACGAAAAAAATGAAAGAGGAGGCAGCCAATGACAGTGGTACAAGCTGAAAACGTGGTCAAAGACTACGGACTGGACGGCCAGACGGTGCACGCCCTGCGCGGGGTAAATCTGGAATTCAACGGCGGGGAGTTCGCCGCCATTGCCGGGCCGTCGGGAAGCGGCAAGTCAACCTTCCTCCATTTGATCGGCTGCCTGGACACCCTCAGCGGAGGGACGATGATGGTGGGCGGATCGGACACGGGGAAAATGTCGCGCCAGCAGCTTGCCCTGCTCAGGCGGCACAGTATCGGCTTTATCTTTCAGGCATACAACCTTATCCCCGTGCTGTCGGTTGAGGAAAACATTTCCTTTCCCCTCACCCTTATGGGCGTTGACAAAAAGGAAATCAAGGAACGCACGATGCAGGTGCTGGCGGACGTGGGGCTTGAGGGAATGGCGAAGCGGCGGCCCAAGGAGATGTCCGGCGGTCAGCAGCAGCGGGTTGCCATCGCACGGGCGCTGGTGAAAAAACCCGCCATCATCCTTGCCGACGAGCCGACGGCGAACCTCGACTCCACCATCGGTGCCGAGATACTTGAGCTGATGTTGGCGCTGAACAAGGCCGAGGGGACGACGTTCATTTTCT
>JAISSG010000040.1 GCA_031273185.1 Treponema sp.
TGTATCGGCTGAATGGCAAATTCCAGCAGCCGGTCCTTCCATGAGCGGAGGTTCGTGTTGGTCCAGTCGCCGTAAATTCGCTTAACGCTGGCGATGCCGTACTTGGCAACCTCGTCCAAAAGCCCCTCAATGATGGCGGGCTGGGTGTTGTCCGCGTCGATAAGAACGGCGAGTTTCGCCTGGCTTATCGCCGCCTGAGGATGCTCCTCAATCTGAAAACCTGAAAATGGCAGTAATGGCATACAATGCCTCCTTAGTCCTTCTTAATTTGTTTCAAAAATCGATTTCTTTACGCGCCTGAGCATGCTGATCTTTCCCAAGGAAATACGCACCATGTTCTCAGGGGCGCAGTTTTCCTGATCGCCCGGCTCGATGACCAGAATGCTCTCCCCTTCCTTTTTCTCCAGAGCCTTGGGGATTCCAAAAACGTGCTCCTGCCCCTGACGGCCCGGCCATGTAACCTCCACCGGCACCTGCATGGTGATCGCCTGTTTCGCAATCAGCGCTTTGCCGGCGTAGTCCAGCCCCCGCGCCTCCAGTTTCTCGTAGCGGACAAGCGCATCCTTGAGCTGGGACTCGCACAGCACCAGCCGCCGGTCGATGCGCGCCGCCAGTTCGTCCCGCTCCTCCGCGCCAAGGCGCATCTTGTTCAGTATAGAATGAAAACCCGCTATTAAGGTAGAGGCCGGCGAATCTTTGACAGCGCCGTTTTTTTCGGGCGGGCTGGCGTGCTGGATTTTTCCGGCACGGGACAGGCTGGCGTGCAGCGAGGGAAAGTAATTGCGGTACAGCCCGCTGGACAACTCGTCGCTGTCATCGATCTGGCGCTCCCCACGACGGGCAATGATGGCAACCCCCGCCCGTCGCAAAGCATCGCTGACCTTCTCCTCGGCGGCTTCCGGCAGCAGGTAAATCCCCGGCGCGATGGTTTCGGTTATCAGCCTCGACAGCGCCCGTGTTTCCGCCAGATACTGGTGTTCGGGCGAAAGGGTCAGCACCAGCCCCTTGCGCAGAATTACCTCGCTGTGGCGCTTTTCCCAATCACTCAACGTAAAGATCAGGTTCTCGTCGATTCGGTTATGCGAAAGCCGCCGCAGCAATTCGATTATCGTCGAGGCGGAAACGCCACGGTTAAATGCCGCAACGGTCGAGTCCCGGTTCAGCTCAAAGCGGACGCTGAGGCCCGCCTCGACAACACGGGAAACGGCGGCAAGGCTGATTGCATCGCTGAACGAAATCTCAGGGTACACCAGCAGGGTAAAGGGGGTGTCCATCGCTATCACCACGCCTTCTTTGGAAGGCGAATCCGCCTGAGCCGATTCGTCCGGCAGCACCACCCGCCAGCGCTGATCCGGTTCGGGGGCAAGCAGACCTGTTTTTCCCATTGCGTCGATAAGCCCACCGGTGTTAATCGTTGAGTCACTGCGCCCCAGAATAAACGCCAGCCTCCGCAGCGTCGTAGTGGGGTACAGGCGGTTTGGGTCCAATAGGCCAAGAAAACTGTGGATGAATGTCGCATAACTCCGCGCCTTCGAGCGCAGCAGCCAAGGGGAGTATTCCGCCGAAAAACCCCGCGCCGGTTTGCTTCCAGCACTAGCGAGGGAAACCGATTCCGCATAACAGCACATACCCGCAGCGCAGTACTCCATCCGCTCCTGCCTGCTCAATAGGCCAAAGGCAGAAAAGCGCTGGTAATCGGGGATCAGGTTGCCATCGTCCTTGGGGGTAAACAGCCCCAGCATCTGCAAGCCGCCGACAATGTCCTCCAGCGGCAGGCCGGAAAAAATCTTTTCAGCGGACTTGTGCACCTTCTGGCGTATGCCGCCCCCTGCGCGGTAAAATTCCTCGTTCTCGGAAACAAAGGAAAGCAACGCCGCCACAATCCTGTCGTCAAACAGGCACTTGCCAACATGAGGTGTCTTGCCAATCGCAACCGATGGAAACAGCATCGAACTGTCCGTAACCAGCGGCGACAGAATCGATTTGAACATGGGGTTTAAGGCAAGACGACTCTTTCCCTCCTCGACAAAACGGTAGAGGACAAACCGTTCCTCAAGGTTGACAACCAGATCGTGCAGGACGGCGTAGCTCAGATCGCCTGAGAAAAACGTTTCCAGTTCCGCCATGGACGGCTCGCCAAGGGTGGCAACCGCCGTAAGAATGAGGCAGTCGTTGCCATTGATATAATCGGCGATGTTCTGCTTGATGTCGTTGCGGGACAAAAACTTTTCCAGATCGCCTAACAAAACCTGTTTGTTAAAGGGGGTTTTAATTTTTCCAAAGACCGTCCGCAGCAATTCAAAGAACGCATTGTCCGGCAGGGTCATTATCGATGTTTTCCAGAATTCCGTGGAACGGAACAGATCGTTTTTCATTGCGCTATATCCCAGTGCCGTATGGCATACTTATATCCCTGCTCGGCAAGAAACTTCTGCCGGTTTGCGGCAAAATCCTCCTCGACCGTGTGGCGGGAAACCAACGTGAAAAACAGCGCATTGCGGTTCTTGCCCTCGTGTCCGGGCGTGCGACCCTTGGGCCGCAAAATCCGTCCCAGCCGCTGCGCTTCCTACTGCCTCGATCCAAACGAACCTGAAACCTGCACCGCCATCGAAGCGTCCGGCAGATCGATGGCAAAGTTGGCAACCTTTGAAACGACGATGACCCGCACCTCTCCCCGCTTGAAGCTGTTGTAAATCCGCTCCCGCTCGGCGTTAGGTGTTTTGCCGGTTACCAGCGGGGCGTTAAGCTGTTTCGCCAGCGCGTTAAGCTGGGAAAGGTACTGCCCGATGACAATGATCTGATCGTCAGCGTGGTTCTCCACAAGCTGGAGCGCAATGTCCGCCTTGAGCGGGTTCTCGCTGGCGATGCGGTACTTCTCGCGGGGGGTGGCAACCGCATACGGAATCTTGAGTCGCTGGGGCAGGTCGAGCCGTATCTCCGTGCAAATTGCCTCGGCGATCCAGCCCTTGCTTTCAAGGTCCTTCCACGGAATGTCGTAACGCTTCGGCCCGACCAGGCTAAACACCGCATCCTCCGCGCCGTCCTCCCGAATAAGCGTCGCCGTCAACCCAAGGCGGCGCACCGCCTGCAACTCCGCCGTTACGCGAAACACCGGCGCGGGCAGAAGATGCACCTCGTCGTAGATGATCAGCCCCCACTGCCGCTGGCGGAACAGCTTGAAATGGGGAAAGTCGCCGCCGCGATCCGGCCTCCATGTGATAATCTGATACGTTGCAATCGTAACCGGAGCCACGGACTTCGAGTCGCCTGAATACTCGGCAATTTGTTCCCGACTTAGTTCCGTCTTGTCCAACAGTTCGTCGATCCACTGATGCACGGCGGCTACGTTAGTCGTCAGGATAAGGGTGTTGGTCTTCAGCAGCGACATGATCACCATGCCGACGATGGTCTTGCCCGATCCGCAGGGCAGCGCCACCACCCCAAAGCCCGTGCCCGCGCCGCCGTCGCCCAGAACCGCGCGCGCCGCCTCGATCTGGTAATCCCGTGGGGCAAAGGGCTTCCCCGACAGGCACTCGTCCCGCAGCCGCACGTCAAGGTCGTCGCCGGTAACCAGCGGCGCCTCGTCCCGCACCGGCCAGCCCTGACGGATAAGCATCTGCTTGACCGTCCCCCGGTCCACCAGCCGCAGCAAAAAGCCCTGCGCCGTTTTAATCAAAAACTTTTCAACGGACTTGATCGCCTCAACCTCGGCGAACACCGTCGGGTCGTCTATCTGCAAGAGCAGCGCATCGGCGCCCTCCCCCGCCGCCACCATCCTGATCTTGCCGTAGCGGGACATGGTATCGGAAAAACCCTCGACAATCCCCGAAGGTATCTGGTAGCGGCTGTACTGTGCAAGCACCCGCACAATGTCGTCGGGGCTGAAACCGGCGCTGGCGGCGTTCCAGAGGGACAGGGGCGTGATTCGGTAGGTATGGATATGCTCCGGCGACTTTTCCAGCTCCGCAAAGGGGATAATCGCCGAGCGGGCATCCTCGGC
>JAISSG010000081.1 GCA_031273185.1 Treponema sp.
GAGAAAACATGGGCAAACATGAAATGCTATCTTCGTGACAACGTGCAAGATTTTTCATCTGTCGATTCTGCAATTTATAATTATTTCTGAGTTCCAGTTAGTTAACTTAAAGTACTATACCACGGTTCTTTCTTCATAGGTATTTCCATCCTAACATAGACCGTCTTTCGGTGTCCATTCTTGTCGATTATCTGCTTAGGGGCCAGCTTTGAGCGGTCTATGGCTTTCTCAAGCCGGAGCGGAGCGTGCGCCCATAGGACAAATCTTACCGAGGGGGAAAGTTTGAGCATAATACCTCCCTTGCCAAATCCCAAATCATGGCGTATACTTTCTATAACATACCATATGAAAAAAGCCTTAATGACCCTGAAAAACCGTTTATGGGTAAATGCGTTCGGTGCGAGCGGTCTTTTTCGCTTGAAGAATGCGATAAGAAAGAAGGGGGCAATTTGTGTTCCGGGGCGTTGAAACAGGCATAATTGTCATCTTTTGGATCATAGTCTTTTTCAGCCAGATATACGGAAAGCTGCGTTGCCCTGCCGGAAGCGGTAGGCTGTTCACGATACCCCATTGTTTTGAAACCGGTCTTTTCCGCAATAAAACCGTTCACCAATTCCATAAATTGGCAGATAAGACTGTCAGGCTCTTTACTGTTGCGGAGCGTAACTATTATAATTCCCCATATAAGGCAATATAATTTAAATTCTCTATTTTGTCAATACGTACGGTGTTCTTTTTTAAGTTATACATTTTTCGGTTCAAATGTTGCCTAACTGCTTTTATACACAGCAATAAGGCAAAATTTTATCCCTGCCCCGGCTACTTTCTCTGCCGCCGTACCTCGTAGAGCAGCACACCGGCTGCCACCGACACGTTAAGCGAATCTATCCTGCCGCTTGAGGGAATTCCCACCATGCCGTCGCAGTGCTCCCGCAGCAGCCGGGAAATGCCCGCCCCCTCGCTACCCATCGCCAGGGCCACCCTGCCACGCAGGTCTTTGGTGTATGCCGGCTCCCCGTGCATGTCGGTGCCGTATATCCAGAAGCCTGCATCCTTGAGCTGTTCTGCGGCCCGCACAAGGTTGGGGATTTCCGCCTGGGGAACCCAGGAGACCGCCCCCGCCGACGTTTTGGAGATCACCTCGGCGTGCCTGGCGTTGCGCCTGTTCCGGCTTATCACCAGGTCCACCCCGAACTGATCGCAGCAGCGGAGGATCGCGCCGTAGTTGTGGGGGTCGGTAATGTCGTCGAGAATCAGCACAAGGGCGTTTTCCCTCTCCCCAATGCCGCCGATAAATTCCTCCATGCTGAGGCTGGGGTTGTCCCGCGCGATGTCCTCGACTTGCAGGGCGATACCCCGGTTGTCCGATGCAAGGCGGTCAAGCTCAAAAGTGCCGACGCGGTCTACGCGGACTTTGCAGCTAACGGCAAGGTCAACCAGTTCCCTGGCGCGGGGGCCGGCCTTTGCCAGCAATAGCGGCCCGCAGGATCGGCCTTCGGCCTTGCTTGATCGTATCCGTTCCTCGATGGCGTGAAAGCCGGTAAGAAAAATCATGCCGCCCCGCTTTGCTGTTGCGAAACGGCGTCGCTTTGCGACGCGACGCAGCTTGAATACTTTTTGACAAAGCCCGACGGGCGGTACGTCATTTTCGCCTGGCGCAGCCCCTCGTCGCCAAGGTCCTGCTCCCGGTTGATGTACGTGAAAAAGCGGGGCAGGGCGGCGGCAAACGCCTGGTTCATAAACTGGTAAATTCCCTTGTATTGGTCGATTGCCTTTTCAAAATGGATAGCAAACATCTTTCCCTTGGCGACGCTTTCGCCCAGGCAGTACCCCGCCGGCTTGCCGTCGGCAAAATAAATGAAGCCCTTCAGCGCAAGGGAATCGAAGCGTTCCAGCGCCTCCCGCGCCGCCCAGTAATCGCCGTCCCCTCCCTTGTCCTGCCGCCACCGTTCCAGGATTTCCATGGCCCGGGGAACAAGATCGCGCGTCATCTGCCGCTGCTCGTGGGAGTACGCATTCATAAACTGGTTAACAAGGTTTTTTTTCTTGTGGTATTTTTTCCCCGGCATTTCGGCCAGGCTGTCGCGCAGGTACAGGTAGTCAAAATTGTTCCTGTCCTCGCTCACGGCTATCCCCCAGTCCTCAAGCTGCTGGCGGGACGATTCAAGCACGGTCTCGGAGATGTTTTTCCAGTAGCCGTGGTGCGTGAAAAGGGATTCAAGTATGTCCCGGCTGGGGGTCTCGCAGGGGGTCATGAAAAATTTCTTTGCCGCGCCGTGCGTTGCGCCATGCGATGGCTGTTCGCCGCAGATGATAAAACCGCCATTCGGCCCGCTGCGTGAGACCTGGTAGCTGTAGCGATCCCTGAAAAGGTACAGGCCGGAAAAGGTGAACTCGGAAACCCCGTCGGCGGTCAGCGAAAGGCGGGGATGCAGGGCGCTTTTCAGGTCGAGCGACATGGGCACGAAATCGGGGTAACAGGGGACGGCTTCATTCATCTGTCGGTTTTCTTGCTGGTGCTTCCGGCGGGACCTCGCTTTTGATGCGGTCTTTCCATTCGCTGAAGTCCAGCACGCTGCCTTCCCCGTCGCCCGCCTTGCGCCGTATCTTCAGCGTTATGATAAACGCCACCGCCTGCGAAACTATCGCCACGAGAATCAACAGCGTTATTGCCAACGTCACTGCGTTCATGCTTTTTTCAATGCGGCTGCGCAGCCGCCTAACCGACAAACGCCTTCTTGAGCATGGGCAGGTCCAGCTCCGGGTACACGGGGAAGCGATCCAGCAGTTTTTTCACCCGGCCTACCGCCTCGTTTTTTACCGCAGGATCGATCAGGTACTTGGACTTGCTTTTTGCCGACGGGTCTTTCTCGTTCGGCGCCTGGCTGGTTCCCTTGAGCACCAGCGCCATGATCGAGCCGATTTCCTCCATTTCCGCCCAGCCCATGCCGAGGGTGGTGGCCGCCGCCGTTCCCACCCGCAGGCCGGCTGTGTACCAGGGGCCGTTGGGATCGAAGGGCAGGCTGTTGCGGTTGAGCGTTATGTTGCACTCGTGCAGGGCGCTTTCGGCCTGCCTGCCGGTAAGCCCGATGCGGTGCACGTTGATCAGCAGCAGGTGGTTGTCCGAGCCGCCCGTCAGCACCTCAAGGCCGTTTTTCATGCAGGAGGCGGCCAGAGCCTTGCAGTTTTCGACAATGCGCCGGGCGTAGTCCCTGAATTCCGGGGCGGCGGCCTCGCGGAAGGCAACCGCCTTGGCGGCGATGACATGGGGCAGGGGGCCGCCCATGGTGAGGGGGCAGCCGCGGTCCATCGCCTCGGCAAATTCGGCTGTCGAAAACACCATGCCGGCGCGGGGGCCCCGCAGGGTCTTGTGCGTCGTGGTCGTGACGACGTGCGCCCAGGGCATGGGATCGTATTCGCCCGTGAAAACCTTGCCTGCGACAAGGCCGGCAAAATGGGCCATGTCAACCATGAAGACGCTGCCCGACCTATCGGCAATTTCCCGCATCCGCCTGAAATCGATCTTGCGCGGGTAGGCGGAATAGCCCGCCAGCAGGACGAGGGGCCTGACCTCCAGCGCCTGCCTCTCGATCTCGTCGTAATCCAACTGGCCGGTTTCCCTGGAAACCGAGTAGCTGAAAATGTCAAACAATTTTCCGGATATGTTGTAGCGGTAGCCGTGGGTGAGGTGTCCGCCGGAATAGTAATCCTGCCCCAGCAGGCGCTGGTTGCCCAGCGCGGATTTTAGCTCCTTCCACTGGGCGTCGGTTAATTTGTACAGGTTTGTGGTGCCGTATTTTTCCAGCGCCGGTTTTTCGATTCGCGTGGAAAGTATCGCCCAGTACGCAAGCATGTTGGCATCCGCGCCGCAGTGGGGCTGGACGTTGGCGTACTCGGCCCCGAAGAGCTTGCACGCCTCCTGCGCGGCGAGGGACTCAATCGCGTCCACGTTTTCGTTCCCCGCGTAAAAGCGGTGGTGGGGATAGCCCTCGGCGTACTTGTCGGTCAAAAGGTTGCCCATCGCAAGCTGCACCGCCATCGAGCAGTAGTTTTCGCTGGCGATGAGTTTTATCCGTTTCCGCTGGTTTTCCAGCTCCTTGACGATGGAAGCGGAGATTTCCGGCGCGGATTTGGCGGTCTCGGTAAGGTTGCAAAGGTAGGCCAAAAGGCTTGTGTTTACCTTGTCCGGCGGGGTTGACGCGAGATATGCGGTAACAGGGTTGATGTTCATGGCCTATCATGGTACATCGTATCGGGGAATTGTACAAGCCGGCCGGTCGGCGCGGGGATCGGTGTTCCAAGGTTTAAGAAGCAAGAAGCTTAGGAAGCTCAGGGGCGGATTTTAGCGTCAGGTTAAGTTTAGAACCGAGATCGCAATGCGTTTTTTCAGCTCGTCAAGGCCGTCGCCGCGCCGCGCCGAAACGGCAAGGCTGTTGGGGAAACGGGCAAGCAGGGCTTCTGCCTCTGCCTTTTCTGCCAATAAGTCGACTTTGTTCAGCACGGACAGGCCGGGGATTTCCCCTGCCCCAAGCTCCCGCAGAACCGTGACCGTTGTCTGGTAGCAGCTTGCTATCCTCGCATCCGAGCAGTCAAGGACATGCAGCAGCAGGCTTGCATGGGCCGCTTCCTCAAGCGTTGATCGAAAGGCCTTGATCAGGGAATGGGGCAGGCGGCGGATAAAGCCGACCGTGTCGGTAAGCAGTACCGGCATGGCGGGGGCCGGCTCGAAGCGGCGGGTCGTGGCATCCAGCGTCGCAAAGAGCTTGTCCTCGACCAGCGCGGCGGAACCGGCAAGGGCGTTGAAGAGGCTGGACTTGCCGGCATTGGTGTAACCCACAACGGCGCAGACCGGCAGGCCCTGTCGCTGGCGCTGCCGCCGCTGTACCTGCCGCTGTTTTGCCACTTCCTCTATTTCCTTTTCAAGCCGGTGTATCCGCACGAGCATTTTGCGGCGGTCGGTTTCAAGGCGGGTTTCGCCCGCGCCCCTCGTGCCGTAGCGCCCGCCCCGTTGCCGGGAAAGGTCGATGTATTTATGCGCCAGCCGTGGCAGCCGGTAGCTGAGTTCGGCAAGCTCTATTTGCAAAACCGCTTCTTTTGTCGCCGCCCGCATGGCGAAGATTCGGATAATAAGCTCCTGCCGGTCCAGCACGGGAATCCCCGCAAGGTCCTCCCAGTTGCGCTGCTGCGAAGGGCTTGGGTCCCAGTCCAGCACCAGGCAGTCCGCCTCCAGTTGCTTTGCCTCCTCAGCCAGCTCTTCCGCCTTCCCGCTGCCGATGCCAAAGCGGGGCTGCCTATCCCGGACGTTCACCGTCCTGTGCCCGGCGATCTCCAGTTCCAGGGTCTGCGCCAGACCGAGCAGTTCCCTGGCCGCGTCCTCGTCGCTGAATTCAATCTCAGGGGACGGGGCGTTCTCGTTCCGCCTGCCGCTTTTGGCTCGGCTATTCGAGGCGGCAACGCTGACCAGCAAAGCCCGTTTTGGCCGTTCTGCAGTTTCCTGTAATTTCTGCGCCATTGATTATCTTTAGCAGATTTACGGCATATGGAGTAGCCCAACCGCCGGGCCGCCGCCGCCTTTGCGCGAACAATTCTATTAAAATCCTTGGTGGTGATCTAAAAAGTATGATGAAGGTCAAACGAAACCATAATTGATGTAAAAGAAAGCCATTGAAAATGCTTTCCTGTGGTTGAATATAGTCGTTTAATCTAAATACCTTTACATTGGAAGAAGTGGTAAATGGCGGAATCGAGAGCGCGAAATCGGGATTCATTATCTCGAAGCCATCGTTTCATGTTGGCCCACGAATGCTCTATTGGGTTAAAATCAGGGGAATAAGCAGGCAGAAACAGCAACGCAACCCCCGCCTTTTCCGCAAGGCTCTTCATCTCTCCCTTTCGATGGAAACTGGCATTGTCCATTATTATCGTGTGTCCCTTAGGCACTTTCTTTAACAGGCATGCGGTGAACCACTTCTCGAAGAACTCGCTGTCCGTTGAATGGGCATACGTTTTTATTGCTATATGCTTCCTGCAGCAACGCACGCCGATGGCATTCAAACGCCGGGGGCTTCCTCCTCGCCTTGTCCCCTCAACCTTCTTCCCGCATAAAGCCCGCTCGCGCTGATACTGCTCGTTTGCCCCGCTTTCATCAACGTAAACGCGATTCTCCTCGGGTATTTCGGCGAGCTTATCTCAATACTCCCGCCGCTTCCCCAGGGACTTTTCGCTGTAG
>JAISSG010000138.1 GCA_031273185.1 Treponema sp.
ATCCTGGGGAAGGGCCGGCGGCACCGAGCGGGCTTGCAGGGCGAGGTTTTCCACGTCCTGAAGGCTCCACTCCCCTCGCCCGACAAGATCCCCGATAACCGAGGAAGAATCCACTTGCAGGCCCATGATGTTGGGGCTGATCAGCCTGATGTACTCCGAGGAGATTAGGGCCTCCCCCTGCATCCTTCCCGATGGCAGTTTTAGCTGCGCCAGCGCCAGATCCAGCGAAACCGCCGCGTTTATCTCCATCTTGTCCCATTCGACTGCGCCGCTGATGCCCACCTGTGCCTGGCCAAACGCCGACACTGCGGCAAACGCCAGCAAAGCCCCCAGCCCAACCACTGCTTTTCTCATAATCACCTACTCCTCATTCCCTAGTCCCCAGTCCCTACTCCATTATCGGTACTTTCAAAACTTTTCCTATGGATAGAATATCGTTGAACCGCATGTTGTTGTGGGCCGCCAGGACCTGGGGATCGACTTGGTAGCGGGCGGCAAGCGACCACAGGGTATCGCCCTTTTCGACCACATGGGTTCCCTCAAAAAAGCTCCCTTCAAATACCTGCGGGGCCGTAACCGGGGCCGGGCTGCCTGCGTAAGGGGCCGCCTCCCGGTAGGCGGGTATGACGATGGTCTCGCCGATTTGCAGGTAGCGCCGCTGGATGCCGGGGTTGTGCTGCTCGATCAGGTCGATTGGCACGCCGTAGTGCCGGGACAGGGCGGACAGGGTGTCGCCGTACCGTACCTGGTAGCGGTAATAAAGCAGGAGTCTGGCATCTTCCCTTTCAAGGATGCCAGCGATCATCCCGGCATGGGAGAGCGGCACCTTGAGTTCGTAGTCCCTGTCCGGCGGGGTTATGCCGTGGAGCAGTTCGTGGTTGAGCCGGTACAGCAGGTTTCTGTCCGTCCCCGCTTCCTCGGCGAGGAGGTCCAGCGACGCCTGCCTTGCCGGCCTGATTGCGGTCCATGCCACGGACTGCGGCCAGTAGTCGATGCCGAACTGGCGGGACCGGGAAAGAACATATGACACGGCAAGGAGCTTCGGCACATAGTGGACCGTCTCGGTTTTAAGCGCCTTTCTGTCGCAGAGAACCCAGTAATCGCCGGTTCCGGCCTGCTGAACGGCGCGTCTTACCGCGCCAAGCCCGGCATTGTACGCCGCCAGCGCCAGGGGCCAGTCTCCCAGCGCGCGGTAATTGTCCTCCAGCTTGCTCAGCGCGGCGGCGGTTGCCTTGCGGAAATCCCGGCGCTCGTCAACCATGTCATCGACCTTCATGCCGGCGGGGATGCTGTTCATCATAAACTGCCACAGGCCCACCGCGCCCGACCTGCTGCGCGCCGTGCCGACGTAGCCCGATTCGATGAACGGCAGATAGGCAAGCTCCGGCGGCAGGTTCCTCCGTGCTATTTCATCCCTGACATAGGGAAGGTAGATGTCCCCGTTCCTGATCACCGAGTTAAGCCACCGTATGCCCGAAGGGTTTGTGTACCTGTTGATATAATGCACGGTGAGGGGCTGGCTGAGCGCGTCCTCGGTTAAGAGTGGGGAATGGGGAATGAGGAATGAGGAATGGGGAGTGGGGAATGGGGAATGAGGAATGGGGAATGGGGAATGAGGAGTGGGGAATGAGGAGTGGGGAATGGAGGCTTGGCTTCGCAGGGGGCGCTCGCTACCCTGGATGACGGTTGACTGCACAGCATCCTGCGCCCACAATCCGCCAACCGCACCGGCAAACAACAATACGCTTAGCAGTGCCAACCTATGCTCTCTCATCGCTTTTTCCCTTTTCTCTCTTCTCTTTGCTCTTTACTCTTTGCTCTCTTCTCTTTTTTATAGCTTTTCTCCGTAATACACGCCGGCCCATTCCCAGCGGCCGTGAATCTCCGGGTCGGAGGGAAAGTAGATTTTCCTGAAATAGAGGTACCAGGTGGAGATGTACTGCGACCAGCCCGTGGTTCGCAGGAAAGCCTCGTTGGCGTTGGACGAGGTGTCCACGCTGTCCGCCCAGCGGATTCGGTTGCCCCGCATAAAGTCGGACAGGTTGAAAGATGCCATCCCCCGGTCGTCGGTGTCAATGGTCTCCCCCTGCTCCCAGGAGCGGGCAAAGAAGTTCACCTTTGCCTGGCTGTGGCTCAGTTGGCGCGGGTTCCCGGTGTCCAGCGCGGCCTTCACGGCGGCAAGCAGGGCGGGGAGGCTTTCATAGGTCCAGTCCTTGGGCGAGTTGTAAAAGTCCACCTGCTGCCGGGCGTAGTAGTGCGCGTTGGGGAAGCCGGGGATCACCGACCCGGCGTAGGGCAGGTAGCGGGTGTAGGCCTGTATCGCCCCGCCCCAGTCGCCGATGCGCTCGTAGGTCTGGGCCAGCATGAACCATGCGGCGCCAAGGTCTATCTGGCCGGGAAAGCGGGAAATAAGCTCCTGGTAGTACCAGACCCGCTGCTCCCAGTTGTCGGTCAGATCGATAAGCTGGTTCAGGCAGGCAAGGTGTATCGATTCGCCCGAGATGGTCAGGTCGGGGTAGTTCTTCACGATCAGGTCAAAGTACCGCATCGCCACGGGCAGGGAATCCTGCTGCATGTGGGCATAGGCGATCATCAGAAGATAATAGCTGTTGTAGGGATCGTCGGGGTAGTTGATCGTCCGCCCGCCGAGAAAGTGGATCAGCCTGGGGTATTCTCCCGCCTTTGCGAAATTGTTGGCTATCTCCCTCGCTATCGCAAAGGTGCTTTCGGCTGAGTTGTTACCGTCGGCAAGCAGCGCGAACAGATCCCCCAGATGCTCCCTGTTCTCCCGCGAGCCGGTGACGTAATACGGGTCTATCTTCGCCGCGCCGGGGCCGTTCGGCGTTTCCCCGCAGCCCGCTGCAAGCGCCGCAACAGCCAGCGATAGCGACAACGCGGCGATTACGCGGTTTTTGCCTTTGTTTTCCTTTCCCATTGAGGTAATCCCATATTGCCATTATACTACATTATATGCGGCATTTTGTGACCCGGCGGGCAGCCGCTAGGCTTGTTTTTATTATCGGCTTTCTCTTCATGTTTCTTGGCAGCGCCTTTCTTATCGGGTCGTTGATGCGGATATCACGGGCCTCGATTCTGCTGTCCTTCCTCATCATCATCCTTGGCATAAGCTGCGCGGGCCTCGCCACAAGGCTTAACCGGCGCTCCCCGTACCTGTTTTTCGCCGCGCTGTTTCTCCAGGCGGGGCTGTTCCTGTTCCTGCACGCCCTGGGCGTCATCCCCATCAAGATGTCCCAAACCTGGCCCCTGCTTTCGGTTTTTGCCGGCATAGCCCTTTTCCCCGCCGGATGGCATCGCTTCGGGATATTCAAGGTCCATTACATCGTTCCATCGGCAGCTTTTGTCATTCTGGGATCCATGCTGATGGTTTTTGCCCTGGATCTGGTCTCCTTCTCCCTTGCCCAGTTTGTCAGGAACTGGTGGCCCCTGCTCATGGTGCTGGCGGGGCTTACCCTGGTGCTCGCCTCCCTCGGCACAAAGCATCCCAGGGATCGGGGCGACAGGGCTTGATTCCGTAATCAGGGGGTGGCGCCATTGGGAAGCATACGCAGGGCGGTTTTTCTAACCATGATTTTTGGCAACTTGCTGTTTTTGCCGCTCTCCTGCAAAACCACAAACAGGGCAGGGAACGTTCCGGCCCCCGAGGGGAG
The DNA here is from genome assembly GCA_031273185.1 of Treponema sp. The sequence continues at coordinate 3,669 of JAISSG010000138.1, forward strand.
GCCCCCTGCCGCCGCCAGCGGGGACGAGGCCCAGCCGGAGAGGTCTTCCGGCATTACCGACGAGATCCGCCGCCTGACCGAGGAGGGGACGCTGGCCTCGATGCAGGGGGCAATCGAGCTTATCCGCAGCCGGAACCTCGGCAGCACCGATTTTGGGCGGGTTATGAACGCGGCGAATACTATCCTTATCCGGCAGGTTTACGGGCTCACGGATATCGACCTTCCCGTGCCGGACCTTCCGCAGACCCACCTGTACGCCCGAATCCTCCGCGGCGCGGAACGGGGTACCTATACCGCGCCGCCGCCCAACTCGTCCGACTACCTTGAATGCGTGCTGCCCTTCCTCTCCCTCATCAACGAGACGCGGCAGGAGGCGCTGCTGGCCGCCTTGCCCGATTTGCAAAGGGCCCAGGGCATCAGGCCCGACTCGCCGCTTGCCCCGTACTTTGCCGCCCTGGCACACGAGAGAATCGGGCAGCTTGCGGAAGCCAGGGAGGAATTTGCCAAGGCCCTGTCCGTATCGGAGGAATGCTACCCGGCGGCGCTGGGCCTCGCCCGCTTGATGCGGCTTTCCGGCAACGAGAAGGAAGCCCTGGACATGCTGGCGGAGCTGTCAGAGCGGTACCCCGGCAACATGCCCATCATGCGCCAATTTGCCACAGCCTGCTACCAGTCCGGCGACTGGGCGCGCGCCGAGCCAATCATTGCGGAAGTGCTAAAAAAGCACCCCCGCGACGGGGAATTTCTCTTGATGCGATCCCATATCCTTGTCGAGACAGGCCAGTACATGCGGTCCCAGGGGTCGCTGGACACATACGCGTCGTTTAACCCCTTTACCCGGCTGTACCTGTTTCTGCGGGCGAGGATACAGGCGGAGGCTTTGCAGAACCGGGAACAGGCCTTGAATTTCCTCCAGACGCTTTTGCGGTCCTACCCCGACGACGAGGAAGCCACGCTGTACACCGCCAGGCTGCTGCTGGAATCGGCCCTCGCCGGGGAACAGGCGGAGGGAAGGCAGTTGCTGCGCCGGATGCTGGAAAACGACAGCCCGCCGCTCTCCGTTCTTGCGCTGGCCCTGCAGGATGCCATCAGCCGGGAAAGCTGGCAGGAGGCCCAGGGCTTTCAGCGGCGGCTGCTCGCCGAGCGACGATCCGGCAAGGATCTGTACGATGCCTATCTGGTCGAGCGGGGGCTGGGGAACAGCTCCCGCGCGCTTTCCTACGCACGGGAGCTGTACGAGCGGGACATGAGGAACGACAACGGCATAGCCACGTACATCTCCGCCCTGATCGATTTGAACAGAAAGGAAGAAGCGGCCCGCCTCATCGAGCAGCGGCTATCCGCCCTCTCTGGCGGCCAGGAGAAAAGCCGCTACCTGTACCTCCGCAGCCGCATAGGCGCCAACGAGGAAGTGGTAATGACCGATCTCGGTTCCGCCCTGTTCGAGAACCCCCGCAACCTGAACGCCCTCATCGCCATGTTCGAGATTTACCACAACCGCAAAGATTCCCGCCGCGCCGTGTACTACCTCAAGCAAGCGCTCGCCATAGCCCCCGGCAACCCCCGGCTCATGCGCTTTGAAAGGGAATACGCCGGGCTTTTTTAGCTTTCACAGGAAAAATTCCGGGATGCCGCCGTCTTCCTTTGCCTCATTAAACCTTCGTTTGTAATTTTGGAAAGGCTGCGTCGAGCCCGCATAATTTCCCCAGTAGACATCGGGGACAGAGCCGTCGTTTTTTATCTCATTGATCTTGTTTTTGAATACCTGGAGAGAATTCACCGAGCCCGCATAGTTCCCCCAATACATATCCGGGACAGAGCCATCGTTTTTTATCTCGTTGAATCTGGTCTTAAATGCCCGCAGAGGCTGCTTTGAGCCGGCATAGTTTCCCCAATAATCATCCGGAATCGAACGATCGTTTTGTATCTCGCTTAGCCTGGATTTGAATACCCTCAGCGAATACTGCGAGGCCGCATAGCTTCCCCGGCACATGTCCGGAACAGAGCTGTCCCTTCTTACCGTATTAAACCTGGTTTTAAATTCATCAAGATTCTGCGTTGAACCGCTGTATGCGCCCATTGCATGAACATTCCCGCAAAGCAAAACAAGCATGACAGGCAAGAAGCATATTTTTACCTTGGTCATTTTTCCTCCTGCTGATTTAAGTATATATAAAGAAGCGGTGGTTGTCACGCTTTATGAATTGAAAACGGAATAAACTATTGTCAACAAAGTTTTGGCATTTGCTTTGCCTACTGGTACATGATGATATACGGCCTGGGGTTTAGGCCGTATACTTCCCTGGGGGTCAATAGCGGGTGGTCGTAGCCGGCGCCGGGGATGTTGAAATTGTAAAACAGCTTGAACGCCTTGATCGGCATGTTGGTGACCTCGGCGTTGTAGGCGTATGATGCCCGCTTGAGGTGCGGCGGGCCGAACCCGTCGGCGCAGTGGACAAGCCGCACGCGCCGGAAGTCGCTTTCGACCTTTTCCCGGTTGCTGATCATCCTCCAGTTGAACTGGTGGATAACCAGCATGCGCTGGCCGGGGATGTTGTTGGCGATTATGTAGTCCTCCATCACCTGCTGGGCGCGGTTAAGCTCCGCGGCGGTTACGTGCCCGATTTCCTGCATGGGCCGGGTGGTGCGCCATTCGGGGTCAAGGGCAAGGTGCACGTTGGGGTACCGCAGCCAGGGAAGCATCCGCCTCAGCGAATCGATGGGGTCGTAGCGGCCTATCTGGTGATCGATGAAAACCAGCATGTCGTTCCGCTGGGCGTATTCCACGTATCGCCTGAGAATCTCCTCGCCGAGGATACCTATCTCCCCTTCCGGCCACACGGTGCCAAAGATGATGTAAAACGCTTTGATTATTTTGCGCCCGCCGCTTTCCGCCTCGTATTCGCGGGCAAGCCTGGTGAGTATCTGGTCAAGCTCTTCTATCGAATGGCGGCCAAGTATGCCCATCTGCCGGGAGCGGGGATGCCCGTAAAACGCCAGGATGTCGTTGTTGAGCAGCAGGGAAGCGTAGTCGGTTATCTCGCGGGCATAGGCCTCCTGCTCGGCCTCGGTGCGCGCCCAGTACGGGCTTGAGTCCTCGGCCCTCAGGGAGGCTTCAAGTATGTCGGTAAAGTAAATCCCCGGGAAAAAGCCGCCCTTGCTTCTCTGGATGGTCTCGTGGAAGGCCCCGGTCTCCAGGGATGCCAGCGACACTGACTGCGCGCCCAGCAGCGCGGGGAGGGAGGCAAGAAAAACCGCCAGCAACGCCGCCCCTCCCCGGCTAAGCAAAGAACGCATAAACATGTGGTGTAACTATCGGCAGAAAAGACGGTAAAATTGAGGGGCAACAGCGTTATTGTTCAGCTGCGGTACTTCTGCGGACGGTGAATTCCTGCTTAATCGGCTGGGGTCCCGCCAACTCGCCCTCGACGCGGGAGAGCATGTCCTTCTGGATGCGGAACGCCGCCTCGCCCGAAGCGGGACCCAGCCGCTTCCACTCGCCGCTTGAGTCCAGCGCCCTCGCCTGGCAGTTGTCGCGGAAATACGCGCCGAGCATATCGACCAGCTCAGAACGAATCTTTTTGTCTTCAATGGGAAACAACAGCTCGACGCGGCGCTCAAGGTTGCGGGGCATCAGGTCGGCGCTGGAGAGGTACAGTTCCTCGGCGCCGCCGTTGGCAAAGTAGTACATCCGCGAATGCTCAAGGTAGTAGTCGATGACGCTGATCACTCGAATATTCTCGGAAAGCCCCGGAACGCCCGGTACCAGCGCGCATATCCCCCGAACACAGATGGCAATTTTCACCCCCGCCTGGGAAGCGCGGTACAGGGCATCGATCATGTCGGGGTCGGCGACGGAGTTGCACTTGATCATGATCCGCGAGGGGTAGTCTTGGGCGGCGCGTTTTGCCTCGTTCTCGATAAGGTCAAGAAGCCGTGACTTGAGGTTGTAGGGGGCAATCGCCATGCGCCGCATCGTCTGCTTCAGGGAGTACCCGGTTACCATGTTGAACAGGAGGTTTGCGTCGTAGGCGATTTCCTCGCGGCAGGTGAACAGGCAGATATCCTCGTAGCACTTCGCCGTCTTGTCGTTGTAGTTGCCGGTCGAAAGGTGCACATAACGCCTGATCTGATCGTGCTCGCGGCGCAGTACGAGAGTCGCCTTTGCGTGTACTTTAAGCTGTGAAAGCCCGTACACCACGATCACCCCCGCCTTCTCCAGCCGGTTTGCCCATGATATGTTGCGCCCCTCGTCAAAGCGCGCCTTGAGTTCCACCAGCGCCGTCACATGCTTGCCGTTCAGCGCCGCCTTTTCCAGCGCCCGCACGATGGGCGAGACTGCCTGGGGGTTGCCCGTGCCGCCGCCGGTTCTGTACAGGGCTGTCTTGATCGAGATGACCTGCGGATCGGAGGCCGCCTCCTGAAAAAATCGCACCACCGGATCGAAGGACTGGTAGGGGAAGTGGAGCATCAGGTCGCCCTCGCTGAGGCGATCCCAGATCGAGACATCGTCGGCGAAACCGGGGGCGGGGTGTATCTTCCACGCCTTTTCCTGCAAGTGCTCGAAACCCGCGACGCTCGCCAGATTCAAAAGGCTGGCTTGGTTGAACGGCGCGTCAAATTCGTACAGGTCGTCGTCGTCCAGAGAAAAGCGCCGCGCCAGTTCGTCCCGCAGCCGCTTGCTGCCGGGGGAATACGCCATCCGCACCGCCTCGGATCGTTCCCTGTCCTCAAGAACCTCCGCCATTGCCTCGATAAAATCCTCGTCCCGCTGTTCGTCAACGGAAAAATCGGCATCGCGGTTTATCTTGAACAGCATGCTTTCCCGGATGCGGTAGCCGGGAAAAAGGTAGCCCGCCCATGTAAGGATAATGTCGTCCAGCAGCGCCCAGCGGAGTCTGTCCCCGTCGGCGGGCATCCAGACGATCCTGTCAAGGGAAAAGGGGATTTGCACCATGACGATGCGCTCCGCGCTTTCCTCCCCGGCGGCGTTTTCGGGGGCCAAAAGAAACGCCGCGTTGGTGTACTGGCTTGCAAAAGACGGCAGGGGCTTGTCTTCCTCTATCCGCAGGGGGGTAAGGACCGGGTACACCTGCCCGATGAAAAAGGATTCCAGGTAGTCCATCTGGGGGACGGTGTAGGAATCGGGGCGTACCAGTTCCAGCCCGCTCGCCGCAAGGCCGGGGAAAATCTCGCCCATAAGGCAGGCGGACTGACGGCGGATTATCGATTTTATTTTTTGGGAGATCAGCTGCAACTGCTCCGCCGGGCCAAGGCCGGAAGGGTCGCCGGCAAGCCCAGCCTGCCGCGCACGCTTGATTGCCGCCACCCGCACCATGAAAAATTCGTCGAAGTTGGAGGAGACGATAGCCAGAAAGCGGAACCGCTCGAACAGGGGCAGGTCTTTCCGCAGGCCCTCCTCCAGCACCCGCTCGTTGAAGTCAACCCACGACAGGTCGCGGTTAAAATAGAGCGGGGAAGATACCGATGTTTTTCCTTTCTTGACCATCGCTACCATTATGGTGGAAAATTATATTGATCGCAATGGCGCGATATTTGGCAAAAAGCCATAGCCGTTTTTGCCATGTTTCTATATACTAATACATTAAATTAACAAGAGAGATGCGTATGCCAAAAAAACTGCTGATGGGCAACGAGGCCATTGCCCTCGGCGCGATGAGGGCCAGCGTTCGTGTCGTGACCGGCTACCCCGGCACTCCCTCGACAGAGGTGCTGGAAACCGTGGCAAGGCACAACGACGGCAGCGTGTACGTGGAGTGGTCGGTCAACGAAAAGTCCGCGCTGGAAGTGGCGGCCGGGGCCTCGTTCGCCGGGGCGCGGGCTATGGTTACCATGAAACAGGTCGGCCTGAACGTCGCCTCTGACCCTTTGATAAACCTGAACTACATCGGCGTCCAGGGCGGCATGGTGATTGTTGTCGCCGACGACCCCGGGCCGATTTCCTCGCAGAACGAGCAGGACACGCGCCACTTCTCGAAGTTCGCCAGGCTTGCGCTGTTCGATCCGTCAACGCCGGAAGAGGCGTACGCGATGATCGCCGACGCGTTCGCCTGTTCCGAGAAATACGGCAGGCCGGTTCTGTTCCGGCCCACGACGCGCGTCTGCCATAGCTGCGCTTCCGTGGAAACGCTGGAACACCTGCCGAAGAGCGAGCCCGCCGGTTTTGCAAAAGACAGCAAGTGGGTCATTTTCCCCCGGCTTGCCTATGCGAACAAATTCAAGATCGAGGAAAACCTGAAGGCGATGCGCGAGGAGTTCGCCGGATACGAAAAAAACATTCTCGCCGGAAGCGGCAGGAAGGGGATAGCGGCGGGCGGCGTCAGTTACACCTACGTGCGCGAGGCGCTTGAAAACACGGAACTTAAAAACACCGAATGCAAGCTCCTGAAAATCTCGACGCTCCCCTTTCCCGAAAAACTCGCGCTGGATTTTTTGGACGGGCTGGACGAGGCTCTTGTCATCGAGGAGCTTGATCCTGTCATCGAGAACGAGCTTGTCCTCCTTTGCGGGCTGCGCCACCTGAACGTGAAGATACTGGGCAAGCGCAGCGGCCATGTCCAGTCCGCCGGGGAGCAAACGGCGGACAGCGCGGCAAAAGCGGCATCGGCCTTCCTTGGGGTAGCGTTGCCGCAGGCTGCGGCCAAAACCCTTCCCCCGCTGCCTGCCCGCCCGCCGGTGTTGTGCGCGGGCTGTCCGCACCGGGCCTCTTTTTTCGCGGTGAAAGAGGCGGCAAAGGGCAAGCGCGCTGTCTTTTCCGGCGACATCGGCTGTTACACGCTTGGCAACGCCCAGCCGCTTGACATGGTTGACACCTGCCTCTGCATGGGCGCGGGCATCACCGTCGCTCAGGGCCTTCAGCGCGTCGAGCCAAATACGGCGCACTTTGCCTTCATCGGCGATTCTACTTTTTTTCACACCGGCATACCGGGAATCGCCAACGCCGTCTACAACCAAACGGACATCATCGTTGTCGTGCTTGACAACTCGACGACGGCGATGACGGGAAACCAGCCGCATCCCGGCATCGGGCTTACGATGATGGGCGGCAAAACCGGGAAAATCAGCATTGAAAAAATCGTGGCGGCGCTGAACGTTTCGGCGGTGGTGCGCGTAAACCCGTTTGATCAAAAGACGGCAAAAGACGCTGTCGCTTCATTGATGGCGCAGAAGGGTGTCAGGGTGCTGCTGTTTGAAGCGCCTTGCATCGCCGTTTCCAGAAGCGCCGCAAAAGCCGCTGTCGATGGCTCCGTCTGCACCGGGTGCGAAATCTGCCTGAAAAAAATCGGCTGTCCTGCCATCAGCATGGAAGACGGGAAGGCGTGTGTCAGCGCCGCCCTCTGCGCCGGCTGCGGCTTATGTGCCAGCGTCTGCAAAACCGGCGCGATTAATATGGGGGAATAGGGAATGAGGAATGAGGAATGAGGGATGGGGAATGGGCGACAGGGAATATCCCTGCTTTTTTTTAAGTAAGGTGCAGCATGGCGTTTAACTGCATGATTGCGGGGGTGGGGGGCCAGGGCACGGTGCTGGCTTCCAAGCTGATAGCGGCGGCGGCGATGAAGAAGGGCTTTGATGTCCGTACTACCGAGACCATTGGCATGGCACAGCGCGGAGGCAGCGTCGTCAGCCATGTCCGCATTGGCGAAAAAATTTTCTCGCCGCTTATTCCGCATGCCGCGGCCAACGCGCTCATCGCGTTTGAGCCTGCCGAAGCCGCGCGGCAGTTGCCGTATCTTCGCGCCGATGGCTTTTTGGTTGCGTGCGACAGCGCGATCAAGCCTGCCACCGATCCCCGCTCAAAGGAGCCCTATGAAACGTCTGCGATAATAGATTTTATTAAAGAGCATGTGCAAAAACTTGTTGTGATAGAGGGGCAGTGCACAATGCGGCGCATTATGCGGCACAACGCGAAAACGCTGAACGTCGTCCTTCTGGGAGCGGCTGCGCAATGCGGCGTGTTTCCGTTTGACGCTGAAACGCTGAGAGAAGTTATCCCGGAATTACTGCCGCAGCGTTTTTGGGAGATGAACCTGAAATCTTTTGAACTTGGGATGCAAGCCGCTTCCTGTATAAAATTTTGAAGGTGAATCGCCGATATATCCTATCCCTTCGGTTTTCCCGCGGGTGTTGTAATTCAGGCTCGTGGTATCCTGTGCCGCCAATATGGTCCCTCCGTGCCGTGCCATCCGACTGATAGTCGCTTCCCGGTGTGCCCGCAGTGCTTCTTCCCGGTCAAGGTTCTCATTGCCCAGCATTCGGTATATGGCTTGAGCCCCAGCCCGGTTTTCACTGCAAAACCATATTGGCTTATCCGGCTGTTTGGACAGTGTTTCCATGGTACAGATAAAACGTTTTTCAAGACGACTGGAGTTGCAATCCAGCCCGGCAAATTCCTCTTCCATGTTGAAAGTTTGCTTCTTTGCCATATTCCCCTCCCAGAGTTTTGGCTTTTTAGGGGCATTATACCATGTCGGTAGGAAATTGTGGGTCAAGTTTAGTGCTCTGCGGCGGGGTTGTTGATTGACAAAGATATAAACGGCATATTACCTTTGATTAAAGGGAGCGGAATATGCAATATCGTATAGACTCAAAGTCGGGCAATAAATTATCGATAATTGGATTCGGTTGCATGCGGTTTCCCAGAAATTTAACCCAAATTGATATGAGCAGGACTGAACAGCTAATAATAAAGGCGGTAGAGAACGGTATCAATTATTTTGATACTGCCTATGTTTATGGCGGAAGCGAGGATACTTTAGGGCAAATACTTGCCAAAAATAATTTACGGAATAAAATTTTCCTTGCGACAAAACTACCCCTTGCAAAATGCAACAGCAATGACGATTTTGAATCGTTATTCCAGGAACAGCTTAAACGACTGCATACGGATTATATCGACTATTATCTTATGCATAATCTTGGCGATGCCAATTTGTGGGAAACTTTTTGTAAAATGGATATTGAAAAATGGATTAGGGGGAAAAAAGACTCAGGCCAGATAAAAAACATCGGTTTTTCTTTTCACGGGATTCACAATGAGTTTCTAAAACTTCTTGGCGTTTATAACTGGGACTTTTGCCAGATACAGTACAATTATATAAACACAAATTATCAGGCCGGTATGGAGGGCTTGAAAAAAGCGGCTGGCAAAGGCCTCCCCGTTATTGTCATGGAGCCCTTATTGGGAGGGAAACTCGCAAACGGGCTTCCGAAGAGAGCTGTAAATATATTCAAAACTGCAAACAGCGCCGCACATAGTGCCGCACGCAGTGCGCTTTCCCCTGCGGCGTGGGCGTTGCGGTGGCTTTGGAACCAAAAGGAAGTTACCGTTGTTCTATCCGGCATGAACGATATTTCGCAGTTGGAGGAAAACATTAAAACCGCAAAAGATGCGGTTCCCGATATGCTGACAGCGGCGGAGGTTAACGCATACGAATCGGTAATAGAAATAATCAAGGATTCATATAAAGTGCCCTGTACGGGGTGCAATTATTGTATGCCTTGTCCGCAGAATATAAACATACCGGCGTGTTTTACCGCTTATAACATATCATATACAGTTGGGATGATTTCAGGCCTTGTGCAATACATAACAAGCACAGGATCAATGGATCCCCGAAAAAACTATTCGGCAAGCAAATGCACGGAATGCGGGGCCTGTGAAAAGAAATGCCCACAGCATATTCCTGTAATTAAATCGCTAAAAAATGTTACCAAAAGAATGGAACCATCATGGGTAAAAACGGCGTTCGGCATTTTTCTCAAATTAAGGGGCTAACTTTGCGTCTGCCCCATCGCCCGCCGGCCTGCCTAAAGGCAGCCCGCGCTTGTGGCATGGCGGCGGCATTCAACCGGGCTCTTGCCGTGCGGCATTTAGCCAAAGTCCACAGCTTGGCGCTGTGCTTTTTTTGAGGCATCCCTCAGCACGTCGCCTAACGGCAGCGGAGAGGTAAAATTGGGCGCGCAGGGCTTGCCGTCCTCTCCGTGGATCGAGAGGCTGCCGTTGCCGATGGTTTCGGCTGCCGTGGCAACGGGGAAAACGCCGGTTTCAAGGTATTGCCCCATGCAGGGCAACAGGGAATCAACGGCGGCCTGTACCGCATCTGAGTACACCTGCACAAGCGAGCGGGTGTCCGGCTTGGGCTTTTCGTCCTGCTGACGGTAGGGGTAATACCAGGGTTCCTGTTTAAGATTGAGGAAATCTATTTCAGCCGGGAGGTTCCGGGGGTAAACCAGGGAAAGATGGCGGATACTGGCAGGCCGGACATCCACGCTGGTTTTTGCCGGGTCGCTCAAGCGGTAGTAGCGCGCAGAATCGGCAAAGGCGTTGTCGATGCGCTGGCCGAGCTTTTCATCCCGCCCTGCCCTTTCGGGAAAAGCGGCGGCAAGGGCACGGGCAACAAGCTCCTTCAACCCCTCGGGCGGGTTTTCGCAGGTCTCGGCCAGCAAGCCCTGATCCCAGCTTGATACTTCCTGGCGGCGCAGTTCGGCCAGCATCAGCACGTCGATTATCCGCTCAAAAAAAGGATGGCTGTTCTCCGCAGAGTTCCCCGCCTCCAAATCAACCGACTTGTAAATGATATAGGGATGGCAATGGCGATCCAAAGCCGCATGGGTCATAAAGCCCAGGGCATAGGCTTTGTGGGAATCGTGGCGGCTCGTTGCAAAAAGTCCGGCGCTGAAAACACCGTAGGCCCTGCGGTGCAGCAGGGAGCCGTACCCAAGCGCCGATGGCCTTGTGCGCCGGTTGTGGTAAAAAACGTCCGGCCCCTGGCAGCCAAGAACAAAGGCACCCCGGTGCCTGGATGTTATTTCTGCCAGTGCCGCCGACACGGCGAGGCTGCCTGCGTCTTTCAGCCGTGAACACAGGCCAGCGATTACGTCATCGCCAAACAGGGCGTGCAGGATTTGGGAAGGCATGTTTGATTATACAAACCGTGCCGCGTTGACAACAGTAGCCTATTATACTAGGTTTTCAAAACGGGAAAAGGCATTGGATGCCTTCATCGGGCAATAGCGCAGTTGGTTAGCGTTTGGAAAAAACAATGTCCATCAGGGAAGGCGGCAATTTGCCCTATATCATTGATACCTATGGCCGAGGCGAACAGGCCGCAATCTCCAATTTCATAAAACAGTACCGGGCAACAAAATAACAGATATTTGCTATAAGTTGTATATTATTATGCTTATAGTTGCATATACAGTATTTTGATTAACCCAATAGGTTAATGTTTTCCAGCCTTTTTTTCTTGCCTTCCCATTTTTTTACCAGCTCATTCTGTTTCATGGTTCGCTTCACTTTCGGGATTGTTTCAAGGTATCCAATATAGCCATTGAATTTTTTGAGAGCACTCCGCGCTTGCATTTTTACAACCTGTACTTGACTTTTTTAAGAAATGTATATACATTATTGTAGGGTACTGAATGGGGAAGACGACAATAAGCACGGATGGGTGCTTTGAGTGGGATGAAGCCAAAAGTAAAACCAACAAGGAACTTCATGGTCTTTACTTCGATGAAATCCTGCTTGCTTTTGACGATCCCTATCTTCTTGAAATTTATGATGAGACCCATTCGACCTTAAGAGAAGCGCGGTTTAGGGGTTTGGCGGAGTTACAGGATTTTATCATCCTGTATCTGTCATATACGGAGCCGGGAAGCGGTCGGACGAGGATAATCTCCGCTCGACCTACTGAACCACCAGAGGAGAGAATGTATTATGAGTGGCGCAAAAACTTTGTCACCTAAACGGATTGCTGAAATAAAGGCTTTTAAGAATACTGATTTTTCGGATTGCCCAATACTAACCGAAGAAGAACTCAAGAAACTTCGCCCCCGACATCCTGAATATTTTAAGCCGAAAAAACAGGCTGTTCAGATTCGCCTTGATGCTGATGTGCTTGCTTGGTTCAAAGGGTATGGCAAGGGTTATCAGAGCCGGATAAATACGGTACTCCGGGAAGTGATGCTACAGAATACCCAAGAGTAGAGAGGGAATTTTGGTGCCTCCGCGTGGCCATGTAAAATAAAAATGCGGCACCCGCCGCATTTTTATTTTTACAATTCTTTTAACCGTGTAACAATTCTTCTGAATTCACAATTCCGTGCTGCGCCTGAATTTCTGCGCGCGTCAACTTCGGGTGTGCCTGCGGTTCCGGAAATGCGATTTTGACGTTGCTCTTATTGGCGGCTTGGGCCTGTAATTCAAAATTTTTATGCATGTTCCCCGCATCGATTACAAAGCCTATGAATTGTTCAACGTCTTCAACCATTTGCAAGAGATTGTTAAAGAAAGCCTTATCAGCGGTCGCCGGTATAAAGCCGTTTAAATTCGCCCGCAGTTGAGCTAAGGTTGTTTTATAATCACCGCTTTCCGGAAGGTTGTTTACACCATAATTTCGTTTGATATCTGTAATAAGGTCGTTAAAGGTGCTCTTGTCGGTTTGTTTATCTTGGGTGGCTTCCACAAACTGTCCGCTAATCGTCTTACCTATATAATTCCGTTGTTCCGCCCGGGTACCCATTTGGAACGCTTTTAACTGGTCCTTAAATGATGGCATATTAGAGTTCCCTATGATATTAGGAAAACAAATATCGTTTAGTATACCCAGCACCGAGTCGAATTCGTGGGACAGGGTGGATATAACGGATTGGTTTAAAGTAGTTGTTTTAATGAAGTTAAGTGGAGCAGCAGCGTTTACAACCAATCCAAAATCGCCGACATGTGGGTAATCTTTGGCATAGTTGTACAAATCTTCGCATTGGCCTTTTAAGAATGTCATAGCGGTACTTACTTCCGTTTGGGAGCGTTCATTCGACCACCCAATTTCGGGTTTGGGCATAAATATATCACCGTTAATAACTTTGGCTGTGTTTGGGTCTTCTACTTTACCGCCGCCGTTGGTCGGTTGCGGGCATCCGGCAAGGCCAAGGGCAACTACAGCAACGCCCAGTCCTTTTGTTACGTTAGCCACGAAGCGGCCTACCTTTTCAAATTTTTCGCTTACGGCTTCGCCCGTCAATCTGGCCATTAGTTTAAGTACGCTGTTCATGGTAAAACTCCTTGGGAAAAAAGATGGCTCCGCCAACGGCAGAGTTAGGGAAAATTT
>JAISSG010000145.1 GCA_031273185.1 Treponema sp.
GTATACGGGTGCGAAAGGTATAGAATAATGTTTGAATATTAACAGTACAACGCAATTTAACAAAAATAATAAAGATACAAGATAAATTTGTTTTTTTTGGTAATTTTTAGAGGTTCCCAGTAATAACCTTCTTCCCCTTAATTTTTAGAACCAGTTTTAGCCATCATTGCACATAACGCACGGTATACGGCCTGCTTTCAGGGTTGCGGCTTAAAATTGCCTGAAATGACTCCAGGGTAGCTCAATGGTCTTCTTGTTAAAGTCAACTTTCGTGCGGGTAGTCCCTCCGCCTGTGTACCAATAGTCAGCTTCGCTGCCATCTCTTAAATCAACTTCTACCCTGATATAATGCCCGCCGTTGCCCCTCCATCTATACGCCGTAAGGGCCTGGAACAAGTCAAATCTTACCGTAGTACCTGTAATAAATAATGGTATACTGGAAGAAGCCTTTGCGATACCTGTGCCAACTCTCTCCCATAGCCAGCATCCCTCAATCCTCGGGGTTGAGGACGTTACGCCATTGAATCCAGCGGCACCGGTTATTACGAGCACTTTCTCCTCGGTGTTCCCTTCATAGGGGACATCCTGACAGCCGCTTAGGGCGGTAATAAAAACCAGCGTAAAGCAAATCATTCCTATAGCGGCAAACCTGTTGTTTTTCATTTGAATATCCTCCATACGCTATTATATCGTATTTCCTGCAAATTTCCAGAATTATCCAAAACAGGGAAGATGTTGCCTTGTCTAAGGAATGCTAATTACCGCAGGGTCCGCAGCAGCGTACGCAATTCCGGGTTGACGGCCGTCTCCTGCGGGGATCGTTTCTCCCCGGCGGCGCGGTAGATGATTTCGTCGCCTGCCTCGATGCGGTCGAAAAACCCGTTTCGGGCCAGCGTGCCGGACGCTACTTCCTCGTCAATATTCACTATGCTTATCTTTCCCACAACGTCATCGGCTGCGTAGACCAGGCCTATGCCCTCGTTGGCTATCTGGCTGCGGCCCTTTTTCACGACTTCATACACGGCGCCTTCGGCAACGCCGTCCGCCTTGCCCTTGTCGATAAGGCCCTCGGCTTGCCGCCGCATAACGAGCCTGCCCCGGAACGGGAGGGCGGCGCTTACCTGATCGACTATGCCGCGCGATGCGTTGCGAAGCCGGTCCACCCCGGTGCGGTAGGTATAAAAATTCCCGGCTGAGGCGGCGGTCCTCCCGACAAAGAGTTCTGCCCTAATCGAAATGTCCCGCTCGTTTTCCATTACCGAGATTACCACAAAATAATCGGCGCCGGCCTCCCTCGCCGTCCTGAAGGCCTGGGAGAACGACGGCTGGCGGAGTTCCAGGTTCATGGGGGCTATTGAGCGATCATGCACCAGTATTTCCCTGACAAACGACGATGCGATGGCGCCTGAATCCACATGGCTGTAGCTGGACTGCCCGGCCACGGAAAACACGGCAACGTTCCAGTGCCGCCCGTTAAGCTCGACGGGGTTTACCTGCCAGCGGAGGAACAGGGCGTTGGACAGCATGGAGCCGTAGGTTTCCACCGCGTCGTTGAGGCTGCGGTCGGCAACGCCCTGATCCTGCAAGAAGCGAAGCTCCTCCAGGTAGCGGGCCGGGTAGCCCTGCATGCGCAGCAGCTCGGCGTACTCGCGGCGGTCGCGGGCATAAGGGTTAAGCCGCAGCCCCCGCCGGTATTCAAACAAGGACTGCTCCACCAGGTTGCGGGAGCGGTAGTCCCTGGCCCGGTTAAAGTGCCAGCCTGCCCATTGGCCGCGGCGGGGGTCTTCCAGAACCGTTACGGCGATGAGGGTGTCTTCCAGGGCGGCGCGGATGAATTCATCGTCCGCCTTGATTGCCAGGGCGTTGCCCAGCACGGTCAGCGCCTCCGCGCTTCTGCCAAGGCGGGTAAAAGCAAGACCTTTAAGGTACCATGCGTCCATGTCCTCGCGGCTAATCGCAATAAGCTCGTCGGCAAGCCTCGCCGCCTCCACGTACTGCCCGCTGCGATAGCGCAGCTTGCCAAGGAGGGACAGCGCCGGCCCAAAGCCGGGCCGCCTGCCAAGGGTCTGTTCCGAATATGAAATCGCCTGGGGCAGCCTGTTTGCCTGGGCGTTGACGTAGGCGGCGTAATAATACACCCGGTAATCCTCTGGATGCTGGGCAAGGGCGCGGTCGATAAACGAAAGCGCGGTCTCGTTGTCGCCGAGGGAGCCGGAGACCAGCGCCAGCGAGATCAGCAGCCGCCGGTCGTCCGGGTAGCGGCGCACCGCGTCCCGGTAGCGGAGCAGGGCCTCGGCAGCGCGGCCCCGGGCGATGTCAAGCCCGCCGGCGGCAAACAGCGCCTCGCGGTTGTAGGGCTCCCGCGCCAGGACATCGGAAATTACCGAGGCGGCGGCGTCAAGCTGGCCCAGGGCGATGAGGGTAAAGGCTTCCAGATTGGCAACCGACGTATTGGCACGGGCCAAAACCCTCGCCTTCCGCACCCAGGAGAGGGCTTCGTCAAACTCGCCAAGCTCGTAATAACATTCGGCGAGGGCGGCTGTTCCCTCGGCGTGGGCAGAGTTGAGCCTGAGGCAGTCAAGAAGGGCTTCCGCGGCGGAGTACCACTGCTCTGCCGCCATGAAATTCCTGGCCCGCTCGTAGAGCCTCGCCGCTTCCGCGGTTCCAGCCCCGGCGGTGTTCTGGGCATCAAGCAGCCCCAAAGAGGACAAAACGAGCGCCATGCACAGCAAATACCGAAATTTCAATGTTTTTTTACTCCTCCCTAACTCTTTGCATCGGCTGAATGACGCACTATCTTAACCGACTTGATCTTGTAGCCGTCCACTTCCTGTATGATAAGATCGGTGTCCCGGTAGACGGTTTTTTCATACCTTACGGGTATCTTGCCGAACAGATCAAACACAAAGCCCCCGAGGGTGTCAAAATCATCATCCATCGGAAAGTCCAGCCCGGTCTCCTCGGCAAGATCGGCCAGGTTAACCCGCGCATCGCAGAGCCATGCCCCTTCCCCCATCGGCAGTATGTCTTCGGTCTCATGGTCAAACTCGTCCTGGATGTCGCCGACTATTTCCTCGATTATATCTTCCATGCACACTATGCCCGAAACCCCGCCGTACTCGTCCACCACTACGGCGATGTGAACCTTTTTATTGCGAAATTCCTTTAACAGGTCATCGACGTGCTTTGACACCGGCACAAAAAAGGGCTTGCGCACCAGCGATTTGACATCAAAGACACCGTCGTTCACCAAAACCTTGAGCACGTCCTTTACATGGAGAATCCCGATCACGTTGTCGATGGTATCCTCGTAGACGGGAAAGCGGGAGTAGCCATTTTCCATTATTGAAGACAGTATCTCGTCGCGGCTGGCAGTCGCGGACAGGAAGGCGGCATCGGTCCGGGGAACCATCACCTCCTTAGCCGTTGTGCCGGAAAGCTCCACCACCCCCCGTATCATCTCCTGCTGGTCTTCCTCCAGGTCTTTTATGGTCTTTCTTTTGAAAATGCTGAAAATGTCCATAAATGGACTTTTCATTCGCTCCTCCCCAGAATATGCCTCCCGCTGACACTTGCCAAAATTTTTTCCTGAAGCTGCAACATCGGCTCGGCCTTGCCGTTGCCCCGGTGATCCATGCCGTCCAGGTGCAGGATACCATGAATCAGGAGGCGGCGTAATTCCTCGTCCTCGCCTACCTTAAAGCGGCGGGCATTTTCCCGCAGGGTGTCAAGCGAAATAACTATGTCGCCGGGAAGCCGCCGGCCCCTGCCCTTGCGGCCATCGCCAGGGGGGAACTGGTCCCCCTCGTCCAGGGCAAAGGAAAGAACGTCGGTCGCGCCTTCCTTCCCCCGGTACTGGCCGTTAAGCTGCGACATTGCCTTGTCGTCGCAGAGCACGACAGAAAGATCCCACCCGTCCCTGCCCAGGCGCTCAAGCACTTCAAGGGCATAACTTTTCAGCGGCTTGACCCAGTGGGGCTCGGGCAGATTCATGGCGCTTACCGCCACCCGGTTCACTCTTCTTCCTCTTTGGGCTCAGCCCCGGCTGCTTTGGGGTATTCGATGCGGGAATGATAGTAACCGGCAAGCATTTTTACAAAGGCGTTCTTTATGGTTTCCAGATCGTGGAAAGTCAGCTCGCACTGGGCAAGCTGCCCGGTCTCGACCTTCGCGTCAAAAAGCTGCTGGACGAATTTTTCCATTTTTGCCACGGTTGGTTTTGCCAGGGTTCTAACCGCCGCCTCGGTCACGTCGGCAAGCATGACCACCGCCGATTCCCTTGAGCGGGGCGGGTTGCCCGGGTAGGCAAAGTCCTCGGAATTGACCTGCTCTTCCTGCTGGGTCGCCTTGTTGTAAAACCAGGTGATGAGCGAGTTGCCGTGGTGCTCGGCTATGATGCGAATCACGTCCTCCGGCAGGCCGAGGCTTCGGGCCTTTTCGACCCCCAGCTTTACATGGCTGCGTATCACCGTGGCGGAAAGCCGGGGGGCGATGTCGTCGTGGCGGTTGTGGTCGGTCTGGTTCTCGACAAAGTAGTTTGGATTGTCCATCTTGCCGATGTCGTGGTAGTACGCCCCCACCCTTGCAAGCAGGGCGTTGGCCCCTATGTCCTGGCAGGCCTGCTCGGCAAGGGTCGCCACCAGAATGGAATGGCTGTAGGTACCGGACGCGGTGGTAAAGAGCTTGCGCAGAATCGGGGCGTTGAGATCGGAAAGCTCGATAAGCCTGAAGGCGGTGGCGGCATTCAAGGCATGCTCAAGCGGCGCCAGAACCCCAAGGAACAGCATCCCCGACACTATGCCGTTGAGGATTGCCCAAAACAACATCAGGGGGTATTCGGCAATGCCCGCTGCCCGCATCAGAAGGATCACGATGATCGCGGCGCAGTTGGCCGCCGCGATGAGCAGGCCCGCCTTGATAAGGTCCATGCGCCTTTCGGCCTGCCTGAGAACGAAGGACGCGGCAACGGCGGAGGTAAGCGCAAAAAAATACGCCGGAATATCAAAGAAACCAAAAAGGCAGGCGCCCAGCGGCAATGCCAGCGCCGCTGCGAAGGCCAACAGCGGCCCCATGAAAACGGCGGGGATCATCACCAAAACGGAGGTTGGGAAAAACAGCGAAACCGGGAAATCGCTGAGCGCCGGGACAAGGTTCTTGGTAAGCGCCGCGCCTGCCACGCTTACAAAAACCAGAATGAACAGCAGGCTGCTTTCGCTCGACGACAGGTTTTTTCCCGGCACCAGCCTGTCCTGCAGAAGGATAAACAAAAGATAGAGCACCATCAGCATCAACACGCGCCCGATGACGCTGCGGGGGTCTTTTTTGGGAAGCGCGGCGTTCAGCGCTGCGAGATCCTGCATCTCCTCGGCGGTGATCACAAAGCCCTTCCTGATTACCCGCTTTCCCTTTTCAATGTTTTTGATAACCGCGGCAACCCGCTCCTTTGTCTCCGCCACCCGCAGAGCGGAATCCTCGCGGGAAAAGAGGGCGTTTTCGCGGACAAAGGGGCCGAGCAGGCCGGGGGCGATAACCCTGAAGCCATGCGGCATATCCTCCATGTCCGCTATCCTTGCGATTGCGTCCCTGGCAACGTCCATGCTGACAATGCTGTTGTAGTAAAGGCGTTCCCGTTCCGTCCTGTCGCCGTGGGAAACGAGCAGTTCCACCGTGTCGGGGTTATACGCCCCCAGGTCCGCAGCGCCCAGCGCAAACACCCCTTTCGCAAAAAGCGCGTTGAGAACACCCAGGCCATACTCCCTGAAATTTTCCCGGTCAGGGGCGCTGAGGTAGGCGGTAAGCACGTCGTCCGAAAAAAGACCGGGGAACTCGGATCGCAGGGCAAGGCGCATGGACGCAAGGGACGATCCCCCTTCCACAAGCCCGTCGGCAAAATCGCAGAACCCATCCCAGGTCTTCAGCGCCTCCTCGCTGACGCTGGCCGAATACCGGAACACGGCGGGGACAAGACTCGACAATGCCTCGACCCTCAGCCGGGTCGCTTTTTCGTCAACATAGGAAAGAGGGTACTCGGCAATCACGTCCCTGTCGGCAACCTTGCCAACTTCAAACTCGCGGAGGTTTTCAAACGCCTCCGTGCCAAGGTTCATGTTGGTGACGACAACAATCACCGACGCGACAAAGCAGCACAGGCATACAATGCCGGCCCTAAGCCCCAGCCGGGGAAACTGGATCAGTTTTATCTGCCTGAAGCGGTCAAGCAGCGTCAGCTTGCCTTTTTTCTTTCCTTCGGTACCGTTAGCCATCTTTTTCATCATACGCCTGAATTATCTTTTTTATAAGCGGGTTCCGCACCACGTCGGCGGTGTGGAGAAAGGAAAAATGCAGCCCCTCGACGTTGCGCAAGACTTCGACAGCGTGCAAAAGCCCCGACTCCGACCGCCGGGGAAGGTCGATCTGCGTCGCGTCGCCGGCAACCACCGCCCGCGCCCCGGCGCCTATCCTCGTGAGGAACATCTTCATCTGCTCTTTGGTGGTGTTCTGCGCCTCGTCCAGAATCACCGCGCAGTCGTTCAGGCTGCGTCCCCGCATATACGCCAGGGGCGCGACCTCGATGGTACGGTTTTCCTCCATCCTGCGGATAATCTCGAAAGGAACCAGGGATTCCATCGCGTCGTACAGGGGCCGCAGGTAGGGGCTTATCTTCTGGGCAAGGTCGCCGGGGAGGAAGCCCAGGCTCTCGCCCGCCTCGACCACCGGGCGGGTCAGCACGAGCTTTCTCAGGCTTTTTGACAGCACCAGCCGCAGCGACTCGGCTACGGCGAGGTAGGTCTTGCCCGTACCAGCGGGGCCGACGCAGAAGGCAATATCGCAGGCCCTCATCCCCTGGACATACTCGGCCTGCCCCTTCCCTCGGGGGTAGACGCGGCGAAAGCCGTGGGGAATTTGGATGACCGCGTCGTGCAGAACGTCCGAGCCCGCGCCCCCAGCAGAAGGCGAGCTTTCGGCAAAGGGCGGGCTTTTGAGCGAAGCGTCCGCGCACAGGCCAAGCGTCCCGGCGAGCGCCTCGACGTATTCGGGCGAGGGAATTTCCCCCTCGCGGACAACCGAGATAAGGCTGTCCATCATGGTTTTGAAATGGCGCACCCTCGTTTCGTCAACCCCTTCCAGCCTGATCTCGTTGCCCCTGGCCGCGATCCTCCCGCCCAGGGAATCTTCCATGACCCTCAGGTTGCCGTCGTTGGCGCCGCATACCCCCGACAGCAAATCGCCGCTGTCGAGCACAATGGTAAAGCTATCCTCCATCCAACTTGAGTCTATAGCCGCTTTCGCAAGTCCGTCAAGGGTACTATAGTAGAAACCATGCCGCTCGGGAAAAAGTTCTTCAGCCAGGACGCCGCCTCCCTCGCCAGGGCGCTGCTCGGCAAGCACCTGGTTTACGGGAACCTGCGGGGCAAAATAGTCGAGACCGAGGCCTACCTGTGCCGCGACGACCCCGGCTGCCACGCTTACCGTGGCCTTACCCCCCGCAACGAGCCGATGTTCGGCCCCGGCGGCTACACCTACGTCTACTTTATCTACGGGATGTACCACTGCCTGAACATAGTCTCGGGCAAGGCCGGCGAGGGCGAGGCCGTGCTGGTCCGCGCCGTGGAACCGCTGGACGGCATAGCGCTTATGCAGCGGCGGCGCAAGACCCGCAAAATAGAGAACCTTTGCAGCGGCCCGGGCAAGCTGGCCCAGGCCTTCGGCATCACCTTGCGGCACAACAACCTGAGCCTGCTGGACGGCCCCCTGCGCATCCTCGACAGCCGCGAGCAGCCGGAAATTCTCCGCGGCAGGCGGATCGGCCTGTCAGCCGGGCAGGAACTGGAACTGCGGTTCGTTATTAAGGGGAACAGGTTTGTGTCGAGGGGGAATGGGAAAGGAGCAAAGAGCAATGAGCAGTGAGCAAAGAGCAATGAGCAATGAGCAAAGAACAATGGGGAAAGAGGAAAGAGGAAAGAACAATTAAAAATGAGCAATGTAAAGATAAGAAGTTATCGCGCATTCTTCACTGCTCATTGCTCATTGTTCATTGCTCATTGTTCATTGCTTATTCCTACGATAAAAAAGCAAATCAAAACAGCAATAGTATAAATGATATTTTGCCAAGCACCTGTATCCTTTGGCAATTTTAAGTTTAAGCGTGACGAAGCAAATAATTATGAGGAGGATTGCATTAAACAGTTTCATCACAGGTAATATCTGAGTATCTCAAGGTGATGCAAAAACTGAAGTTAATGCAGTTATGCTCCTTGCGGCTGGAAAAATGTTCTGTTCAGTGAGAATATGCTTAAAATCGTGAACCCGTTTGTTTTAATAATTCTTGTCAAGTATACCTTCCTACTTCCAGAAACTTCAATTTTTCGCAGAAACCGATACAGGCATTTTCGGCAACTTTACCCAGGCTATTCAAAACTTGATGGACGCTATAAAAGTATGCTATGTTGCTACACAATGAAAGCAAACCATGCATATAATATTTTCGCCATTTTTTGTATGGCAGTAACACCTCTTTCGGCTGAAACCCAGGACTTTTCCGTATCGTTTGAGGCCCGTGCCGGTATGCTGCACGGGATGACGCAGGAATATGTGTATAACGGTAATAAGCAGATAAGCAGGCTTGAATGGGAAGAAAAAACGGTCCCCTACAGCCAGGCTGCGCTGGGCTTTGCATGGAAACGATTTTTTCTATGCGGAACCGTCAAAACCGCCGTCCCGGTCAAATCCGGTCTTATGCGGAATTACGATTACCTGTTGCCCGACAGCAACGCGCTAACCCATTTCTCCCAACACGATGCCCATCTGGACCGGCATAATACCTACGACATCGGCATAGGTTACGGCTTTGCGGTAAAAAACTGGCTTATCAGCCCTTCAATCGGTTTTTTATATTCCAATCGGAAATGGACGGCTTCCGACGGATATTTGCGGTACGCCCCCGAAGGAACGGCCTTGCAGGGGAACGGGCAGGAGAGAACCGTTACCGGCGCGGTAATAACCTACGAACAAAAAATTTCCCTATTATATGCGGCGGCAGTGGCCCGCTATTGCTTGTTTGACAGAATAATACTGGGGGCGCATTTCAGGCTGTATCCGTACGTCTGGGCCGAAAGCATGGATCATCATCTGTTGCGTTCAACCGAATTTTTCGACTCAATGCCGGGCGGCATCGGCGGCTCCCTGGGCCTGGCAATCGGGTACAAACCCGCCCGGCTGCCACATCTAGAACTGGTCGCAATTTGCACGTTCGAAAAGCTGTTTAAGACAAAAGGAGGCACCGCCCAGCGAGCTACCGGTCTGCATACCGCGCCGTCTTTTAAGCCCAGCAACACCCATTCCTCCGGTTATGATGGAGAATTATGGGATGTTTTCATCGGCGTTCGGTACGCAGTTGAGTTCTAAACAACTTCCTTATATTAAGGCTCCTGCATTCAAGTCGGTAACCGCCGGGAATCGGTGCGGGAGCAATTATAAGCGCCGGGTGGCTGTGGAGGAGGCCCCCCTATGCCTTTGCCATCCTGCGTATCCATTTCCCCGAAACCGGGTAGTAAATAGAAGCCCTG
Organism: Treponema sp.; assembly: GCA_031273185.1. The sequence goes on from JAISSG010000145.1 coordinate 9,567, forward strand.
AATGAATATGCGCTAAATTCGTATCGTGTTTACGATAATTTGCAAAATAACCAAAGCAAGTTACGAATGAAATTTATTACTTTACATCATTAGTGTCCAAAATAAATAGTTGAAAAACCCCAACTCCTCAAGTAGAATGAAAAAGGTACCAAGCTAAATCATTACTACAAAAGGAGTTAGGATATGAACAAGTATAACACAAT
>JAISSG010000053.1 GCA_031273185.1 Treponema sp.
TCCTGATTGGCATAAACAAAATGAATTGCATTTGTCTGAGCATTATAATTTATTTTATCACTATGTTAATTATTATGCCCAAAAATATGGATATACGCTTAATGGAGATGAACCTATTAAGGTAATACATTTTGTTGGCAGAATAAAACCGTGGATGAAAAAGGCTGAAATTCCTTTGAAATGGAGGATAAAACAATTTCTTTCCCGTATAAAACATTTTAAAGATATATTAGGATATAAAAAATCATTACAATTTAAAATAGATGAATACTATAAAAAGGTTGAAATGTTAATATAATTGATGTGTAAATGGGTACTGCACATAACAGGACTGTAAACGCTTCGCCGCCTTTGGCGGCTCGGGATCCGTTCGGCTAGGTCATTCCGCTTCGCTCCATTCCCACGCCTCACTCCGCCACAGTTTGCTAGCCCTGGTCTTGCTTCGCAAGCCCTTATCCGGGCTGGCAAACCGTCGTTTACAACCGGAACGGTGTACGAGCTGCTCAAACCCGAAAGTGCGCTGCCTCCCGATACCGCATCCGTTCTGGCCGAGTATACCGAGGATCTGGCCGCTATTCTATCCGAATCGCTCGAAAAATCGAGAAAACACACCTTGCGCTTCCTGGCAGCCCTGCGGAACCAGTATTTGTCGAAATGAATGGGGGCTATTGCGGTAGCCTGCTAATCTATCGTATCCTAAAATATGATCGAATACAGCACAAACGGAACCTGCTCCAAAAAAATCAATTTCGAGCTACGGGAGGGCAAGGTGTACTCGGTGTCTTTTGAGGAAGGCTGCCATGGCAACCTGAAGGCGCTGGGCGTTCTTGTCGAGGGGATGGACACCGGGGAGCTTGTCACAAAGCTGAAGGGCTTGCAATGCGGCAAGCGGGGCACCTCCTGCGCCGACCAGCTTGCTACGGCTGTTGCCCAGGCCGCCGCCCGGCATGGATGAAACTGCTTTTTCACTGCTGCTGCGCCCCCTGCGCCGTTGCCTGCGTTGAAAACCTTGCCGCCGATGGCATTGCGCTGACGCTGTTCTGGCACAACCCCAACATCCACCCGCTTGCCGAGTACCGAAGCCGCCGTGACACCCTGATTGCCTTTGCTGCGGCGAAAAACCTGCCGCCGGAAACTATTGATGAGTACGGGCTGAAATCTTTTTTGCAGGAAATCGGCGAGGAAACCGAAGCTCCGGCTCGATGTGAAAAGTGCTACCGCATGCGGCTGGAAAAAACCGCGGCCCATGCCGCCGAAAACGGTTTTGACGCTTTCTGCACGAGCCTCCTCATCAGCCCGTACCAGCGGCACGAGGCAATCCGCAGTATCGGCGAGGAAATGGCGGCACGCTACGGCGTTGGTTTTCTGTACCGGGATTTCCGCCCCCTGTTCAGGCAGGGCCAAGGCAAGGCCCGTAACCTGGGCCTTTATATGCAGAAATATTGCGGCTGTATTTTCAGTTCCGACGAGAGGGAGGCGCAGCGTCAATCAGTGTCGCCTAACAAATCTTCCAATTTTACTCACGGGGATACATTGAACTCTCGGTCTGCGGCACAAAGCCTTAAACCGAAGTTCACAAACACTCCTCCCCACTTTGCTTCTCTGTGCCTCTGCGAGAGGCATATTGAAAAAAAAACTGTTAACCCCCTATTCCAAAGGCTCGCCCTTATCACCGGGGCTGATGCTTTGGAAAAACTGGAACAGACAAAAGTGCTGGTCTTCGGCCTTGGCGGGGTGGGAAGCTGGTGCGCCGAGGCGCTTGTCCGTTCGGGCGTGGGCAAAATCGGCATCGTGGATTCCGATGTGGTGTGTGTTACCAACGTCAATCGCCAGGTGCAGGCAACGGGCAACACGCTGGGCAGGCCCAAAGCCGAGGCATTAAAACAACGGCTGCTGGAAATAAACCCCTATTGCGAGATTACCGCCTGGGAAAAAGTTTTCTCGCGGGAAAACGCCGCAGATTTCGGCATTGCAACAGCGGACTATGTGATCGACGCTATTGACAGCTTGGCCCACAAACTTGACCTGATCGAGACAAGCTGCGCCGCCGGGGTTACGCTGTTTTCTTCGATGGGCATGGCACAAAAACTCGATCCTACCCGTATTAAAGCCGCCGACATCTGGGAAACGGAGGGATGCCCACTGGCGCGGCTGGTTCGGCAGGGCCTGCGCAAGCGGGACTTTTCGGGCAACTTTACCGCCGTGTACAGCGATGAGCGGCTTGAGCGCTTCGAGGATATTGTCGTTAACTGCGGGGTAGAACATTGTCTGTGCGGCAACGATGTGGACCCGCAATGGTGCGGCGGCAAGAAAGTCATCAACGGCAGTGCTGTTACCGTCACGGCCTCGGCGGGCATGGCGCTTGCCAGCCTCGTGTTACGCGACATCATGGGGCAGCGATGAGCGGTAGGTTTCTGAGGAGGGCAGGCGCAAGCGAGATAGTGCAAAAACTCACTGTAAAGGCGGTGATGGAACGGCAGTTGGTCTGCGATGGCGACCGTATCCTCATCGCCGTGTCGGGCGGCAAGGATTCGACCGTGCTTGCCTGGGCACTTTCATCAATACGCCCTGCGCTGAAGGTCAGCTACGAGCTTGCCGCCCTGCACATCTCCACCGACTTCTGCGCCTGCTGCAAAAAGTCGGTGCTTTCCCAGCGGCTTGCCGAGTGGGGCATACCCTTTACCGACCTCTTCGTGCCGGTCATCGGCAGGCTCAAGGAAGGGGAAAAGATGAACTGCTACTGGTGCTCCACCCAGCGGCGCACCGAGCTGTTGAAGTACGCCGTGGAAAACGGCTACAACAAGATCGCCCTGGGGCATCATCTGGACGACATCGTCGAGACGTTTTTTATGAACCTCTGCGCCAGGGGCGAGATTTCCACCATGCCGATCCTGCTCAGGTACCGCAAATACCCCGTCAGCCTCATCCGTCCGCTTGCCTATGTCGAGGAGCGGCAGGTTATCGAATGCGCCGCCGAACACGACATCCTCAAGGCCGTCTGTACCTGCCCCTACGGGGTCAACTCCAACCGCCGCGATATCCGCCAGCGCATTGCCACCCTGACCGGCGGCTCAGGCGCGGTCAAACGGCGCATACTCAAGGCGCTGGCATCGGGGAAGCAGGATTTTCTGGTGGAGTAAGGGCTACTGAACCACGATTTCCGAGGCGGTGCTGCCGTCCCTGGCGTAGACCCGGTTTGGGTTGTAGGGATCGAGGAAACGCTGGCCCCGGTGGAAGAAAACATACTGGTACCTTCCCGGCGGAAGGGGAAGGTGCAGGGTGTAATTGCCGGGCGGGCCTTCCCTCAGCTCGTACATAAAGGGGTCCCAGCCGTTGAAGGTGCCCGCCACCGAGACGGTTTCGCCGGGCGGCCCCCTGAACGAGAAGCTCAGGCCGCCGGGCGGCCCCTTGAGGGGGCTGGGTATCACTTCCCTGGGCGGGAGGGAAAGGGTCGACCAGGAGAGCCCCGAAACGCTGTCCCGGCGGCTGCTTGGGTTTGCGGGGTCGGTTGTCCAAAGGCCGTTGATGATCAGGCGGTACTCAACCTGGGTGGCGCCTTCGGGTACCTTATGCACATGGAAAACTATGCCGGAATCCCGGTACGGGCTGGGGTTTCGCTCGTCAGTGGGATACTCCTGGATGTCCCGGCGGACCAAAAGCTGCCTGAACCAGTATACCCTGGAAAAACCCTCGTCGGCAAAGGCCACGCCTACCCGCCGCAAGCCGGATGAGGCGGTAAAAATCACCATGTCGTTGATAACCTGCGGTTCGCCCGGCCCGGAAAGGCTCAGCAAACGATCAATAACCTCAGGCGAGTCAATCGATTCCATGTCGACGGCCTGTGAAAACCCGGCGGCTGGAACAAGAAGCAGCGCCAAAAGTGTTCCAATTTTGATCGTTTTCATATATATTATCCAGATTATCGGTCGATAATTAAATATCTTAATATGCCTTCACTAAATGCGTTAAGGGAATTCAAAGCCTCGCTTGCCAATATCGGCGGCCAGAAAGCCGCCCTGGAGGCAAAAGGCATTCCCTTTGACGATTTCGAGCTTCCCGCCTCCGACCCCCCTTCCATGCAGGAGCCTGCCGGCGAAGGCAGCGGAACAACTGCGGAGCGGGGCTTACCGCCATTGCCGGTCACGCCGGTAAGCCCTTCAGGCGATCTTGACTTTAGCGCGTTTCTTGGCAGCCAGCCGGACAACATCCCCGGGGGCGGTCCTGCCACACAAGGGCCCGCCGGGCGTAAAACGGAACCAAGCACCGAGGACTTATACTTCCCCGAGGAACTGCTCTCCGGCATTTCCCTGGAACCTGATGAAGACCTCCCCGACGAAGACATGCCCGAAAGCATCGATGCCGAAATTCCCGATAATCTAAACGATTTTACCCTCCCTGAAAGAACCGCCTTTGCGAACGGAATTTCAGTAGGCGATGATGAGGCTGTTGGCATTGACAGCCTTGACGATTTTGTCCCGGCTGACGAGCCGGAACTGGCAGATGGCGGCGAGCCGCTCGACGCTGACGGCCTCGATGATCTTGCCCTGCCCGGCGAGGCGGCGCAGGCTGACGATGACGAGGCTATTGAAATTGACGGCCTTGACGATTTAGTCCTGCCCGATGAGATGGCCTTAGCAGATGGCGGCGAGTCCCCCGATGCTGACAGCCTCGGCGATCTTGCCCTGCCCGGCGAGGCGGCGCAGGCGGACGATGACGAGGCTATTGAAATTGACGGCCTTGACGATTTAGTCCTGCCCGATGAGATGGCCCTGGCAGACGGCGGCGAGCCGCTCGACGCTGACGGTCTCGGCGATCCAGCCCTGCCCGGCGAGACGGCACAGGCGGACGATGACGAGGTTATTGACATTGACGGCCTTGACGATTTAGTCCTGACTGATGAGCCGGAACTGGCAGACGGCGGTGAGCCGCTCGACACTGACGGCCTCGACGATCTTGCCCTGCCCGACGAGGCGGCTCTGGAGGACGATGGTCAACCCCTTGACATTGACGGCCTTGACGATTTAGTCCTGCCCGATGAGATGGTCCTGGCAGATGGCGGCGAGTCCCCCCACGCTGACCGCCTCGACGATCTCGCGCTGCCTGATCCGCCGCCGCTGGCGGGCGCTGCCGAGTCGCTGGACGCTGACGGCCTCGACGATCTTGCCCTACCCGACGAGACAGCCCTAGTGGACGATGGTCAGCCCCTTGACATTGACGGTCTTGACGATTTCGCGCTGCCCGACGAGACAGCCCTGGTGGACGATGGTCAGCCCCTTGACATTGACGGTCTTGACGATTTCGCGCTGCCCGACGAGGCGGCCACGGCAGACGGCGGCGAGCCACTCGACACTGACGGCCTCGACGATCTTGCGCTGCCTGATGAGCCGATGCTGGCAGACGGCGGCGAGCCCCTTGACATTGACGGCCTTGATGATTTCGCGCTGCCCGACGAGCCTGCGCTGGCAGACGGCGGCGAGCCGCTCGATATTGACGGCCTTGATGATTTAGTTTTGCCCGATGATACAGCACTGGCAGATGGCGGCAAGCCCCTCGACGCTGACGGCCTCGACGATCTTGCCCTACCCGATGAGACGGCATTGGCAGACGGCGACGAGCCCCTCGACGATATTGATGGCCTTGACGATTTCGCGCTACCCGATGAGACGGCATTGGCAGACAGCGGCAAACCGCTCGACATTGACGGCCTTGACGATTTCGCGCTGCCCGACGAGGCGGCTCTGGTGGACGATGGTCAACCCCTTGACATTGATGGCCTTGACGATTTAGCGCTACCCGACGAGGCGGCCACGGCAGATGGCGGTGAGCCACTCGACGCTGACGGCCTTGACGATTTCGCGCTGCCCGACGAGCCCGCCTTGGCAGACGGAATTTCGGCAGACGACAGCGAAGCGTTTGACTCGCTTGAACAATCCGATCCCAAAAGCGGCGCTGGCCAGGCTTCCGACGGCGGCATAGACGATCTTTCGTTCGCCGGGATGGAACAAGGCTCTGAAGAATCGCCTGCGGGAATTGCGGGGGGCGCAGGCAAAGACAAGGGCTCCGGGAAAAGACGGCCAGGCGGCGAAAAGGCAATGCTCAATCCGCATCCTGAATTCGTGGAAGACATCAAGCTAAGCGACGAAGAGATGCAATGCCTGGAGGAAACGCTGACGAGCTATCCTCTCAACCTCCGTATCGCCTGCGAAGAAATAATCGCCGATAACATCGTCAGCCCGGAGCAAATGTCGAGGCTGCTGGGGCATCTTATCCGGGGCGTGTCGGCCAGGGAAACCGCCTCGTATGCCAGCCAGCTTTTGGGCAAGACAATCAACATTCCCAAATCGTACCAGGCGCGATCAGGCGAGGCGCTGGAGGCGAGGCAGGCGACTTTTTCCTATATCTTTGTCCACAATTTCCTTCCCGTGCTGCGGATATTCATGCTTATCGCCGTTGCCGCAGCCTCGCTTTTTTACCTCATCTACAAATTTGTGTACACCCCCCTCATGGCTGAATCGATTTACAAGATCGGCTACGAGCGCATATTCGCCGGGGAATACCAGCGGGCAAACGAGCGTTTCTCGGAAGCCTTCAACATTCACCGCCGCAAGGACTGGTTCTACCGGTACGCCGAGGCTTTCCGCGACCAGCGGCAGTACATATACGCCGAGCAGAAATACGACGAGCTTTTGCGGTATTACCCCCGCGACAAAAAAGGGGTTCTGGATTACGCATACCTGGAAACATACTACCTGCGAAACTACGCAAAAGCGGACAACCTCCTGCACCGCCAGCTTCTGGACTTTGCCCCGGACGACCCCGAGGGCCTGCTCGCGGCGGGCGACAATAACCTCGCCTGGGGCGAGATTGAGCCGGAGAGGTACGAGGACGCGCGCTATGCCTACGCCCGGCTGATGGATAAATACGGCTGGACCCCGCCGGTCGTGGAACGGATGATGAAGTATTTTATCCGAACCGACAACCTGAAAGAGGTGCTTCCGCTGCGGCAATGGTTTGACAGCGATCCCAAAAGGCGAACCCTTTCGGCGGGAACGCTTGCAGAGCTGGGCGGCTACCTGCTGGACAAGCAGCTTGAGGAAACCAGGGGCGTTCCAAACGAATATGTCGAACACATTAACAGCGTCCGCGACCTCCTGCTGCGGGCGGTCATGGCGGACACTTCGCTTCCCGAGGCGCACTATCACCTGGCGCGGTATTACAAGAGCCTTGGCAACGCCCACGAGGAGCGGGTTACCCTTGAGCTTGCAACCCGCGCTTTCGACAGGGCGCAGGAAGAATCGATACAGCGGCTAAGCTACCGCATCGATGCCCACCAGCGCTACGCCGACAACCTGATCAACAGCAAGGAATTTTTCCCTGCCGAGGAACAATTGATAAAGGGGATCAGCCTGTACGAGGATGCCATTTCCCGGCACCTGCTGTCCCGCTCGCCCAGGTACGGCAGGCTCTACAGCGGGCTTGGCGATCTTGAGTATTTTACCAAAGGCCGCGACGACAGGATAGGCGACATGGAAGCCGCCCTGCGCTTCTACCACCGCGCGGAACAGAACGGCTGGGCGCCGGCGGAAATGCGGTACCGCATGGGCGCGGCTTACTACCAGCTTGAGGACTGGAAAAAAGCGCTGGAGTACCTGTTCTCCGCCTCGTCAAACCTGCCGCTGAACCGCCGCGTCCTGTACGCGCTGGGGAACGCCGCGGTCAAGAGGGGCGATTATTTTGCCGCCCAGGGCTACTACAACCGTCTTTTGGACATACTCGAAGTCCAGCGGTCGCGCCTGCCGCTCTTGCTGCCCAACGACCGCCCCGAATTCCATGAAACAGCCGAGCGCCTGATGTGGGCGCGCAACAACGCCGGAGTCGTCAACGAGATGCTTGCCGCCCAGACCGGGAACCGCAACTACCATACCCGCGCAATGGCGTTTTACGCCGAGGCGTCGCGCGCCTGGGATTCCCTCACCCGCGATCCCCGCACCATGGTCCGCCTCGGCGTCCCGCCGCTTCCCTACGCCAACGCGCAGAACGCCCTTCGCCCGCAGGCCAACTACGAGCCGCAGATATTTATCCGCATTGACCGTGACGCGCTGGAAACTTCGGTATGGGAGGATATCGCCCCGCTTGAGAGAGAGAATCGATCCGGCAACTAGAAAAACAGATACTCTACCACTATTTTAACGCCGAGGCCGACAAGGACAAGGCCGCCGATAAATTCCGCCTTTGACTTGAACCGTGTCCCAAATATATTCCCAACGACAACGCCGCACGATGCGATGAAAAACGTTATGCAGCCGATTATTGCCATTGCCATTACAATGTTGATTTTGAAAAACGCGAACGTCACCCCAACAGCCAGCGCGTCAATGCTTGTTGCGATAGCCAGCAGCAGCATCTTTGCAAAATGAAACGGGTTGTCTTCCTTTTTCTTTTCCTCTTTTGAAAAACTGTCCTTTATCATTTTCCCGCCGATAAGGCCCAACAGGACAAAGGCAACCCAGTGCTCCACTTCCTGGATTTTATTTGCAAAATAGGTACCCGCCAGAAAACCAATAAGGGGCATAAGCGCCTGAAAAAAACCAAAGTATACCCCCGGTATTATTATTTCTTTTAGCTTTGGCTTTTGCACCGACATACCCAGCGTAACGGCAACCGCAAAGGCATCCATCGACAGCCCGATGGCGATAAAGATTATTTCAGTCAATCCCATATTATCGCTCCTTTATGCCCAGTCCCAGGCAGTATGTCTCAAACGATTCGCTGCGGCACGAGGCCGGCTTGTAGTTTTTTGCCGTCTTGAACAGGGCCTTCATGCGCCTGTGCAACCCCGAAACGTCGCCGCCCTGGAACAGCTTGAAAACCATGCTGCCGTTTGCGGCAAGGGAGCTTTCCGCGTAGGCGAGGACCGCCTCGGCAAGCTCCATCGAGCGGCTGGTGTCAACGACGCGATTGCCCGTGGTCGCAGGGGCCGCGTCGCTGATGATCAGGCTGTAGGGGCCGCGCTCGATAATTGAATCGCGGACGGCAGCTTCGGTGATGTCGCCCTGGATAAACAAAAAACCGGCGGAGTCAAACAGGCCCTTGTCGTACTGGCGCGAAAGGGGGGAAAGGTCGATTGAGACGAGGGTAGCACCGGGCATCTTCCGCAGGACGTACAGGCTCCAGCTTCCCGGGGAAGCTCCCAGGTCCAGGACGCGAACGGCCCCACCTGCTTTGGAGGGGGAACGCACTTTCAAGAGGCCAAATTTCTCGTCGATTTCCTTCAGCTTGTACACCGATCTTGCCGGATAGCCCTCGTCACGGGCCTTGATCTGCCAGTAGTCAGGTTTCTTGTAATCCGCCATTGCTTGACTATATACTACAATAATGGAGCGACTGTATACCCTCAGGCTGGAACGAATCGAGGCGGTGCTTGACCGCTGGCTGCCCCATAACCCCGGCCAGGGGTGGGCGGCGGAGGTTTTCCCCGATCTGGCGGGCGGGCTGGACCGGCACAAGCTGGGGGCAGTTGCCGCGCCGGGCAGGGACCTGCTCTCGCGGGGTGGCAAGCGCTGGCGACCGTTGCTAATGACCCTCGTTTGCGAGGCGCTTGGCGGGGGCGATGCCGCCCTGCCCCTCGTCCCCCTGGTTGAATTCTGCCACAACGCCAGCCTGATCCACGACGACATCGAGGACAGCTCCGACGAGCGCCGGGGCCAGCCGGCAGTGCATATCGTCCACGGTGTTGACGCTGCGATCAACGGCGGCTGCTTTCTCTACTTCCTTCCCCTTGCCTGCATCGACGCATGGGCGGCGAACCTTGAGCCTGCCACCGCTGATTTTTGCAAGGCAGAGATATACTCGCTATGGGGCGGCTACATGCGCAAGCTCCACCTGGGGCAGGCCATCGACATCGACTGGCACCGAAACTTCGAGCCGATCCCGTCGGTTGAAGAATACCGCGCCATGTGCGCCCTGAAAACCGGCTGCCTTGCCCGTTTCGCCGCGGAGCTAGGGGCAGCCGCAGCCGGGGCATCCGGCGCGGCGAGGCAGCTTGGCGAGGCGGCGGAAAAACTCGGCGTGGGTTTCCAGATCCTCGACGACGTGAAAAACCTGACCACCGGCCTGCCCGGCAAGCGGCGGGGCGACGACATTGTGGAAGGGAAAAAAAGCCTGCCCGTGCTGATGTTCCTCCACCGCTGGCCGGAAAAAAAAGGAATGGTCAAAAGGTGCTTTGGTGTTGCGCGTTCTGGCGGTGTTTCCGTGCCGGAGGTGGAAGAGCTGATCCAGGCGCTACTTGCCGACGGGATTCTGGCCGAGGCCGAGGAGCAGGGCAAAGACCTCATGGCCGAGGCACGAACAATTTTTGCCGAAACCGAAAACGCTTTCCGCGCCGCCGGGGAAGGCGCCCTTTTTTCCGGCTTCATCGATCAAATACTCTGAGGCAGACATGGAAAAGATGCTGCACGCCGAAATTTGGGCCATCGCGCAAACCAGGGAAGGGAGCGCGGTGCTGCTGCGCCCCCGGCACAAGAACATCGCCGTGCCTATTTTCGTCGGCCAGCTCGAAGTCCAGTCCATACTTATCGCCAGGGAGGGCATGATCCTGCCCCGCCCCCTGACCCACGATCTGCTTCTCAAACTGATCGACAGCCAGAACCTTGTCCTTGAGCGGGTGGAAATCCACGATCTGAAAGACAACACCTTTCACGCGCGGCTCGTCCTGTCGGGCGGCACGCACACCTCGGACAAGCCCTTGGTCCTGGACAGCCGGCCTTCCGATGCCTTCGGGCTGGCCACGCGCTGCAAATGCCCCATTTTGGTATCCGCCAGAATAGTCAACGAAACCGGCATCCCCCTGGATCTTTTCGTCGATTCGCTTGACGGGAACAAGGCATTTTCAAAAGGCGGCATTTCCCCGCTGGAAGAGGAACGCCTCAGGCTTCTGGAACAGCTTGATGAAGCGGTGGAGCATGAAGACTACGAACAGGCCGCCGAAATCAGGGACATTCTGAAAAGGATGGGATAGCGTCACGCGGTTTTGCGCTTGTATTTAGTTAAGCGAAATATGGGCTAAATGTTAATTTTTATATTATTGACATTTTAATTTAAATATGATTAAATTAGATATGGGAATAAAGTTTCTTGTTATCAAAATAATATATTTATGCCTCTCTGTGTTGTTAATGGGATGTATTAATAAAAATAGTATAAAAATCAGCGAATTAGAACCATATGATAAAGAATTTCTAAATGAATTAAAAAAAGAATATAGTGTAGGAGATATTAATGAATATAATGAAGCCTATAGATTATATAAATTACCTGCATTAAGAAGACCTGAAATATTGACAGTATTTAAGGTAGAAGATAATTGGATATTCTCTCATACTAAAATAGACAGAATAATAGGAGCAGTAACATTATTTGAGAATAATGATATAGAAATAATATATGATACAAGTAATTATAATCTAAAAAATGATATGATAAATAATTTTTTAAGAGGGATGAATAATTTATATAAATTAAATAATTATGATAATAGTGATAAATTTGATTTAAATATGTATTATATTGAGTATATAAAAAACCATTAGTGTCCAAAATAAATAGTTGAAAAACCCCAACTCCTCAAGTAGAATGAAAAAGGTACCAAGCTAAATCATTACTACAAAAGGAGTTAGGATATGAACAAGTATAACACAATCT
>JAISSG010000167.1 GCA_031273185.1 Treponema sp.
TGTATTATAAGAAAAGGAATTTTAGTAACATCCGATCATTCAGATCTGGAAAAAATGGAAAAAGCAGAAAAAATAATGATAAATTGGTTTAGATAGAGTTATAAAATCCAACCAACTGCACATAACAGGTCTGTATGCGCAAACCGCCTATTCGGCGGTTTGGGTTCCGTTCGGCTAGGTCATGGCTGCGCCATTCCCACGCCCCACTCCACCACATTTTTTTGCGCCCGTAAAAATGCTACGCATTTTTCCTTATCGGGCGCAAAAAAACATCGCATACAATCGGAACGATGCACGACATCTGCTGGCGCATCAGCGGGGCGAGAATCTTCCCGCACTTGAACCAGAAGAACGCCCAGACCAGGCGGAGGCAGCCGATGGCCTCGTCGGTATAGGCGCGTTTTCCCTTTCGGTTGGGGGGCTGTTTTTTCTCCGGCTTGATTTTCACCGGCCTGCTGTCAATGTATGTCAATACCTGTTTTACCGCCGTTGCGTTTAACAGCCGGACGGCTGATTTTCGGTGGCAGCCGGCGAGCCTGGCGAATTCGTCCGGCAGTGCCTTTTTCTCTTTCTTCGATGCCTTTTTATACCGTGGCCGGTATTCCCTCGTTACTGCCTGTTTTTCCTTCATGGTTAACCCCATTCGGATGCCCTCCTCGCGGCATCCTTAGTTTGATTTGGGTAACATTTTCAATGAGGCAACGCGCCTTTTCGGTTAGATTATTTTTGAGGCAATTCGTCACCTTGCAAAGGGAATAATGTTTTGGTAAAATAGTCAAAAGGTTTTTATGTATAGTTTACGATGGAAATTTTTCGCGTTTTTTATCGGATTGGGGTTGAGCATTTCGCTGGTGATGTACATCCCCTATTCACGTTATATCAAAACCATCTATCAGGAAAAACTCACCCATGTTCTGGAGGTGATAGACATCGACCATCACCATATCTTTTCCAACCCCGCCGAACTGGTCAGGATGGTGACCGATGGTTCGGATGAATATTGGGAACTTGTGTATTCAATGGATAAAATAGCCAGGGTTTTTGAGATGACCTACATTTATTTGATACAGCGTACCGCGAAAGGGTACGAGTTTGTGTTTTCCTCCGAATACACGCCCGATATGCCCCTTGAAGAAATATTTAACTTGTGGGACCCGGATGATATACCGGAAGCGTTGACCGCCGCGTATGCTACCGGAACCCAGCAAATCACCAAGACTCCCTACACCGATGAATTCGGCACGTTTATATCGGGGTTTATCCCCGTCATGCAAAACGGCGCGGTAGTGGCTCTGTTGGGCGCGGATTATGATATTTCCAGGATAAGGGGCTACGCATTGCGTGCGCAATTATTGTTAATAGTTTCTGTTATAGCGGCTGCGGTGCTGGCGTTCCTGTTGTCAATGTCCCTTATTAAACCCATTCGTGAACTTGAGAAAATGGCAGGGGCAATCGCCGGTATGGATTTTGGCGTTACTATCAATAAATTCAGAAAAGATGAAATCGGCAGTATGCAGAAGGCTCTGGTAAAAATCAGGGACAGCCTGAAAGCGGCGATAGACAAGCTCAATAAAAACCTGCAAAAGATAACCGGCGACAGCAAGCGGCTCAACGCCGTTATCGCGGAATCCTCAAATTCCCTCGAAGTGATAACCGGCAACAAGTAAAAAATGAAACTCGACACCGAATCCCAGACCAGCTCCGTTACGGAAACAGCGGACGCAATCGACAAGATTGCTGCCTCAATTAATTCGCTCAACGAGGCGGTATACGCGCAGGCTTCGCATATCACGCAATCATCAACAGCGATCGAGCAGATGGTCGCCCATATCGACTCCATCCGCCAGATTGCGGGTAACGCTGGCAGAACCGCCGACACGATAAGCGAGTCTTCCAGCGCGGGGCAAGCCAAACTGCATAAACTGGTTGAAGAAATAAACGGCATACACCAGCAATCTGAAATGCTGCAAAACGCCAACAAGACAATTGCCGACATCGCGGCGCAGACGAACATTCTCGCCATGAACGCCGCCATTGAGGCCGCCCACGCGGGGGAAGCGGGCAGGGGGTTCGCCGTGGTCGCCGCCGAAGTCCGCAAGCTTGCCGAACTTTCCGCCAAAGAGTCGGACGGCATTTCATCGCAAATCAAAAGAATGGAACAGCGCATAACGCAGATAACGTCCGTTTCCTCCGACACGGTCAAGTCGATGGAGACGATGTTCACTGAAATCAAAGCGCTTGACAAATCTTTCGGCGTGATGAACAACGCCGTCGAGGAACAATCGGCGGGCGGCAGCCAGGTACTGATCGCGCTTAAAGCATTGCAGGACATCACTGGCAAGGTGAAAGAAGGAACCGACAACATCCACTGCCAGAGCGGCGCGATTCAGAAGGCGGCGGTTACGCTGGAGAATATCTCCAAAAAAGTGGCTCAACAGGCAGTTGAGGTGAATGCCGCCAGCGAAAAGATCACCGAACATCTTGAAAACGCAAGAAAGCTTAATTTTTCGGAACTATAGGGATGGCGTTAGTTGCCGTTGCCCCGAATCACGTTTCGCCGTATCTTGCCGCTGATTGTTTTGGGCAGCTCCGGCACAAACTCCACGATGCGGGGGTACTTGTAGGGGGCGGTTACTCGCTTGACGTGGTTTTGCAGTTCGCGGGCAAGTTCGGCCGAGGGGGAAAAGCCCCGCGCCAGCACGATGCTTGCCTTGACGACCTGCCCCCGCATAGGATCGGGTGCTGCGGTTACGGCGCATTCCAGCACGCAGGGGTGCTCCATCAACGCGCTTTCAACCTCGAAGGGGCCGATGCGGTAGCCGGAGCATTTGATCACGTCGTCGTTCCTGCCCACAAACCAGAGAAACCCCTCGCCATCACGCCATGCCATGTCCCCGGTTTGATACGTGCCACCGTTCCACGACGACTGGGTGATCTCCCGATCTTTCCAGTAGCCACGGAACAGGCCGGGAAATTGCGACGGCCCTACCAGCGGAACACCGGCGGCGGGCGTGGCGGGTGACTCAAGCTCGTACATATTCGCGCCTGCATGCGTAACGCTCATGTTGCCGACAATGCCGTCGTCGCAGGTGTCGCCAGTTTCGTCTAACAAGGCGATCCCGAACAGCGGCGCAGGTTTGCCCATCGAGCCGGGTCTGACCGGCAGCCACTTGAACACCGCCGCCATCACCGAAGTTTCCGATTGACCAAAGCCTTCGCGGATTTCAAGGCCGGTCAGCGATTTGAGCTTGTTGTACACTTCGGGACTGAGCGGCTCGCCCGCCACCGATGTGTGGCGAATACAACTGAAGTCGTAGCCGGAAAGGTCTTCCTTGATCAGATAACGGAAGATCGTCGCCGGGGCGCAAAAGGTTGTTGGCTTCAGCCGCTGTACTGCGTCCAGCATTCCCTTGGGCGAAAACTTTTCCGTGTCGTACACGCCGACGACTGCCCCGCAAATCCACTGGCCGTATATCTTTCCCCAGGCAAATTTCGCCCAGCCGGAATCGGTTTGGGTCAGGTGTACCATGTCGTCCTCGACGCAGTGCCAATACTTTGCGGTAACAATATGCCCCAGCGGGAGGCTGTGGTTGTGCAGTACCATCTTGGGCATTCCCGTGGTGCCGGACGAAAAATAGATCAGCATGGGGTCTTCGGTTCTGGTTGCCACACGCTGAAAAGTGTCGTCTGCCTTTTCGATTTCGGATCGCAGGTTGATGTATGCGGCGGCATTGCCGACAACGGCGATGTGGCGCAGCGTGGCGCAGTTTGGTCGGGCGGCGGCGATTTCTGTCATCAGGTCGGGGTCGTCAACGGTAACGAGGAGCTTTACCTCGGCAATGTTGCAGCGGTACTCAAGGTCCTTCGCCGTAAGCTGGTAAGTGCCGGGTATGCAGACCGCGCCGATTTTCATTAAGGCGCACATCATCACCCAGACTTCGGGGCGTTGTTTGAGTATCAGCATCACCACGTCGCCTTTTTGTATGCCCAGTGAGCGCAGGACGTTGGCGGCCTTGTCGGAAAGTTTTTTGATGTCGGCGAAGGTGAACGATTCTATTGCGCCGGAGTCGTCGGTCCACAGCAGGGCGCGTTTTTCCGGCATGAGCTTTGCCCATTCGTCAACCACGTCGTAGGCAAAGTTGAAATTGTCCGGCACATTGCAGCGGTAGTTGGCGTAGAAATCCTCGTAGCTGTCAAATTCGATTCGGGGGCAGTACCGTGAAAGTATTTCGTCCATGCTCATTATTCCTGAATGATGGTGATGAATCGGGCACTGCCGCCGATGGCGCATTGTCCGTGGGGCAGGGTTGCATCAAAGTACACCGAGTCTCCCTCGGCAAGGATGTATTCCGCCGTGTCTACGGTTACTTTCATTTTGCCTTCGATCACATAATTGAACTCCTGGCCGGAATGCGATACCTGCGCCGCCTGGGGCCGGGACGAGTCAAGCAATACCAACAGCGGCTCCATCGTTCTGCCTTTGAAGTTGTAGGCAAGGCTGGAATATTCATAGCCGGGGTAACGCTCCACCTGAACGCCCTTTCCCTTGCGGCACACGGCGGCGCTTGCCATTCTGGGGCCTTCGCCTGTCATCAGCACCGTTACGTCCGTGCCAAGCCGAGCGGCAATGCTGTACAGGACGCTGATGGGTATGTCCATCTCGCCGCTTTCGTATTTATTGTAGGTTTCCAGGGGAACATGAATGTCCTTTGCCAAATCCATTGCGCTGATCTCCAGAATCTCCCTTAGCTCTTTAATCCGTTCGGGAATCTGTCCCTTGTGTTCATCCATGTCCGCTTCCTTATACAAACTCTTTCCAGCTTTTGCCGGTACTGCGGTCGCCTGCATCCCGGATATCAACCGGGAGCCGTACCTTTTCGTCGCCGCGCCAGTCGCAGCGTCCTTCGATGAACCTAAGACTGTCAATGTTATTATTACAAATTGCGTTGACATAATCGCCAATGCTGTTTATTTTCTCTTTGAGATATACGCCGAATACCATATCGTCCGCCATATTCTTTGCATCGTGTATGTCGGAACCGGCGGTTACGGGAAGGCCGAGCCGGTTTGCATAGCGCATGGCCAGCGCATCGTAGGACGGCTCGTAGTTCGTTGCGTTTGCCACCTCCACCGCATCAACACAGCCGGTTGAAAGGATCACCCGTTTGATATAGTCGTGCTGCCTGAACGGATGCGCCTGCACCACGCAGCCACCGGCGGCGCGCACCGCCTTGTACTGCTCCCCCCTCGTCCAGTGCCGCGACTCGGGGTGTTCCAACAGCCACTGCCTGTCCAGCCCGTACACCAGATAGTCGTCGCAGACATCGAAGGTTTCCTCCCAGCCAAAGAACACGTCGATACCCTGCCGTT